>CAZONS010000163.1:0-7676 GCA_964581195.1 uncultured Thiobacillus sp.
GACGCGGGTCACCGAGTACCAGACCGGCGGCGCGCTGGCCTGGGATTGAACCGTGCTGGTCATGGCGGCGGCCAGCACCCCCGTGAAAAAGGGCGATGTCATCCAGTTCGACCAGGGCATGGTCATGAACAACTTCTACAGCAAGACCTTGAAGCGGAACTTCCCCAGCGTGATTTTCGTCAACCGCATGGCCGTCACCGACAAGCGGAAATAAGTGCTCCGGTCGACACGAAACCAAGGGCATAGCGTGGGGCGCATGCTCACCACGCATTTGCCACGTGAACCCAGGAACCCGCCCATGCCTATGCCAACCTCCCCGTCCCTCCTCGCCCTGACCCTGCTCTGCATGTTGTCCAGCGGCGCCCACGCCGGCTGGCTGGATGACCTAAAAAAGAAGCTGGGGGACTTTCAGGCATCCCCGACGGCGACCTCCGCCATCGGAACCCCCGCCACGCTCAGCGACGAGGAGGTGGCGCGCGCGCTCAAGGAAGCCCTGTCCAGGGGGGCCCAGCAGGCGGTGGCCGGCCTGGGCAAGGAAGGCGGCTACCTGAACAACCTGGACGTGAAGATCCCCCTGCCCGAGGACTTGCAGAAGGTGGATAAGCTGCTGCGCGGCTTCGGCCAGGGCAACTATGCGGACCAGTTCGTGGCCACCCTCAACCACGCCGCGGAGAAGGCGGCGCCGGAGGCGGCCGCCATCTTCGCCGAGGCCATCAGCCAGATGTCCCTTCAGGATGCCCAGGCCATCCTGAAGGGACCGGACGACGCGGCCACCCAGTACTTCCGCAAGACCAGCGAGGCGAGGCTGAGGGAACGATTCCAGCCCATCATCCAGGCCGCCACCAACGAGGCCGGGGTCACCGCCGCCTACAAGAGGTTGATCGACAAGGCCGGCCCCGCCGCCCGCCTGCTGGGCACCGGCGCCAGCGATCTGGACGGCCATGTCGAGACCCGGGCGGTCGACGGCCTGTTCAAGATGATCGCCGCCGAGGAGAAGCGCATCCGCCAGGACCCGCTCGCGCGCGGCACGGAACTGCTCAAGAAGGTGTTCGGGTCGCTGGGCAAGTAAGCGCCTTCATTTCAGGACGCCGGCAAGGATGCCGGCGCCACAGTGACGCGATTTCTCCACTCTCCACCAAGGCCGCTCATGCTCCCCCCCCAGACACAAGCCCCCGACTTCACCTCGTCCAACCAGCACGGCCAGCCCGTTCGGCTCGCCGACCATCGGGGCGAAAAAAACGTGGTCCTGTATTTCTATCCCAAGGACGACACCCCGGGCTGCACCATCGAGGCCAACCAGTTCACCGCCCTGGCCAGCGAGTTCGCGGCGCTGGACACCGTGGTGATCGGCGTCAGCCGCGACTCCTGTGACAGCCACCGCGCCTTCATCGACAAGTACGGCCTCACCCTCGACCTGCTTGCCGATGAAGACGGCGAACTGTGCCGGCTATACGATGTCTGGCGGGAGAAGGAGAAGAACGGGGTGAAAAGCATGGGCATCGTGCGTTCCACCTTTCTCATCGACAAACAGGGGCGTCTGGTCGAAGCGCTCCATGGCGTGACGGCGGACGGCCATGCGGCCGAGATGCTGGAGAGAGTCCGCCGGCTGCCTGGCTGAAACCACCCCATTCATCACCAAGGAGACCCCTATGCGCCCATTCCGTCCCGCCCTGCTCACCCTCCTGCTGGCGGCGACCTGCCTGGCCGCCCCCCTCAGCCAGGCCGCTTCCACGCAAGCCGACGCCCGCCCCCTGGTCATGGTGGACAAGGCCAGCCACTACAAGGTGGTCTATGACATTCACAGCGACAAGATGGCGGCGGGCATCTCCCGTGGCCTCTACTACGCGCGCGGCCTGTTCGAGGCCTTCCGCAAGCAAGGGGTCGAGGCCGGCCAGGTCGACGCCCACCTGGTACTGCATGGCGACGCGGCGGCGATGCTGCTGATCGACGAGACCTACCAGATGGCGATCAACGACCCCTTCGCTATCAACCCCAACGCCAAGATCGTGCAGGACCTGATCGACCTGGGGGTGAGCGTCGAGATCTGCCACAGCGCCATGCGCAGCAAGGGCTGGAAGCCGAAGGACGTGCTGCCGAACGTGACCATCGTCCACGATGGCTATACCCGCCTGATCAAGCTGCAGAACGACGGCTACGCCTATATCGGCGGTTATTGAAGCGCGCGGATAGCGCCGGCTTCCAGCCGGCGTGTTTCCGTCGCCGGGCTAGCCCGCCACCGCCAGCGCCTGCTCGATGTCGGCGATGATGTCGTCGATGTGCTCGATGCCCAGCGACAGCCGCACCATGTCCTCGGAAACGCCCGCCTTCGCCAGCTCCGCCGGCGACAACTGACGGTGCGTGGTGGTGGCGGGGTGGCAGGCCAGGCTCTTGGCGTCGCCGATGTTGACCAGGCGGACGATGAGATCGAGCGCGTCGATGAACTTGCCGCCGGCTTCACGCCCCCCCTTGATGCCGAAGGAGACGATGCCCGAAGCCTTGCCGCCCATGTACTTGTCCGCCAAAGGCCGGCTCGGCGAATCGGCAAGGCCGGCGTACTGTACCCAGGAGACCTTGGGATGGTTCTTCAGATACTCGGCGACGGCCACACTGTTCTCGCAGATGCGGTCCATGCGCAGCGGCAGGGTCTCGATGCCCTGCAGGATCAGGAAGCTGTTGAACGGGCTGATCGCCGCGCCCATGTTGCGCAGCGGTACCACCCGGGCGCGGCCGATGTAGGCCGCCGCCCCCAGCGCCTCGGTGTAGACGACACCATGATAGGAGGCGTCCGGCTCGTTGAGGCGAGCGAAGCGCACCTTGTGCTCGGCCCAGGGGAACTTGCCGGAATCGACGATCATGCCGCCGATGCTGTTGCCGTGGCCGCCCAGGTATTTGGTCAGCGCGTGCACGACGATGTCGGCGCCGTGCTCGAACGGCCGGCACAGGTAGGGCGTGGGCACGGTGTTGTCGACGATCAGCGGCACGCCGTGGGCATGCGCCAGTTCCGCCAGTTTCTCGAAGTCGGTGACGTTGCCGAGCGGGTTGCCGACCGACTCGCAGAACACCGCCTTGGTGCGGTCGTCGATCAGCCTGGCGAAGCTGTCCGGCTCGCGGTAATCGGCGAAGCGCACCTCGATGCCGTAGCGCGGCAGGGTATGGGCGAACAGGTTGTAGGTGCCGCCGTAGAGGGTGGAACTGGTGACGATGTTGTCGCCCGCCTCGGCGATGGTCATGATCGCGTAGGTGATTGCGGCCATGCCGGAGGCCAGCGCCAGCCCCGCGATGCCGCCCTCCATCGCCGCGACGCGCTGCTCCAGCACGTCGGTGGTGGGGTTCATGATGCGGGTGTAGATGTTGCCCGGCACCTTCAGGTCGAACAGGTCGGCGCCGTGCTGGGTGGAATCGAAAGCGTAGGACGTGGTCTGGTAGATGGGCACCGCCACGGCCTTGGTGGTGGGCTCCGGTGAATAGCCGCCATGCACGGCCAGGGTTTCGATCTTCATGTTGTCTCCTCGTGGTGGCGCGTCGGCCTCGACGCGAGCCGAGATGCTACCGCGCCAGCCGCGGTTGCGGGTGCGGCCATGTTTCAGGGGGCCGACGGTCGCCGGCTGCGTTAGCATTCGTCCGGTTCACAGTTCCACGACCTCCCATGAAAGACATACTGGTTCTCTACTACAGCCTGCACGGTTCCGTGAAGCAACTGGCGCAACACCTGGCGCACGGCGTCGAGTCGGTCGAGGGCGCGCGGGCGCGCGTGCGCACCGTGCCCAATGTGCTGACCGAGCGCGACAGCCCGGCCAAGCTGGTGCCGGACAGCGGCGCGCCCTATGCCACGGTTCAGGATTTGCGGGAATGCATCGGCGTCGCGGTGGGCTCCCCCACCCGCTTCGGCAACATGGCGGCGGCCATGAAACATTTCCTCGACGGCACCTCCGGTCTCTGGCTCAACGGTGATCTGGTCGGCAAGCCCGCTTGCGTCTTCACCTCCACCGCCAGCCTGCATGGCGGCCAGGAAACCACCCTGATGAGCATGATGATGCCGCTGCTGCACCACGGCATGCTCATCGTCGGCCTGCCCTACTCCAACCCGGAGTTGAACCTCACCCGTTCCGGCGGCACCCCTTACGGCGCCAGCCATTGGGCCGGCCCGGACGGCCGCGAACCGGTGACCGAAGACGAGCGCAAGCTGGCCTTCGCCCTGGGCCGCCGGCTGGCGGAAACCGCCATGAGGCTGGCCCCATGAGCGAAATCGGCAATGAAGCCCGCCAGTTCGTGCGCGGCCAACACAGCGGCGTGCTGTCGACCCTCTCGCAACGTCTGGGCGGCTACCCGTTCGGCTCGGTGGCGCCCTTCATCCTCGACCACGCCGGCCGCCCGGTGATCCTGATCTCGGACATCGCCGAGCACACGAAGAACATCGTCGCCGACCCCCGCGTCTCCCTCATCGTGCAGCCCTACAGCCCGGACATGCAGGTCAATGGCAGGGTGACGATCGTCGGCGAGGCCAGACGTGTGGACGCCAAGGAGAGCATCGGGCCGCGCTATCTGCGCTTTCACCCGCAGGCGGAAACCTACTTCGCCATGCACGACTTCCAGTTCTATCGCATCGAACCGTTGCGCATACGCTACATCGGTGGCTTCGGCCGCATCCACTGGGTGGAACCAGCCGCCTACCTGTGCCCGGACAGCCCGCTCGCGGAGCAGGAAGACGCCATCGTCGCGCACATGAACGCCGACCATGGCGACAATTTGCGCGCCTACTGCAGCCACGTCCACGCTGTCGAAACCAGCGCCGCCACCCTGCTGGGCATCGACCCGGACGGCTTCGACGTGCGCGCGGACAGTGGCGAATTGCGCTTCTCCTTCGCGCAGCCCGTCAACGACGCCCAGGCGGCCCGGCAGGCCCTGGTGGCCCTGGCCCAGGCGGCGCGCGGATGACGCCCGCGACGCTGCGCAACCTGGCTTCCGCCAGCCTCATCGCTCTGATCGCCCTGTCCGTGGCATGGGAACTCTGGCTGGCACCGCTGCGCCCGGGCGGTTCCTGGCTGGTGTTGAAAGTCCTGCCCCTGCTGGCGCCGCTGTTTGGCATCCTCCACGGTCGTGTCTATACCTACCGCTGGTCGACGCTGCTGATCTGGCTCTACTTCACCGAAGGAGCCGTGCGTGCCTGGTCGGACAGTGGCGTTTCCGCCACATTGGCCGGCCTCGAAGTCGCGCTCTCGCTGGTCTTCTTCATCGCGGCGGCCTGGTACGCGCGCCTCAATCCGCGCGGTTGACCTTGATCAACCGCATCACTTGTATGCGGGCACTGTATTAACGATATTAGTGTCCGAATTGACGATATTAGAACCTGCTTATACACTCGCCCGACATTTTTTGAGGAACCATCATGTCCAAGATTCAAAACGTGCACTTCAAATTCCTGCCGATGTCGGTCCGGGTCCTGTTCAGCATGGTGCTGCTGGTGTTCGGCCTCGGCTATTGCATGGCCATGATCCAGGTCTGGGAAAACCATGCCGGCAAGGACGGCGACCCGATGCTCTCCGGCAAGGACCTGATGATCGCCTACAGCGGCAACCCCGAAGGCACCAAGCTGGAAACCGCCCTGCGCGGCGCCATGGCCGACATGCTGCCGGAAGACAGGCGCCAAGTGATCTTCGACTGGCTGCACAGCGGCGCCAAGGCGGAAGAGATCGCGACCAAGATCGACCCGATCCTGCAGGATCATTGCGTGGCTTGCCACAACCCGGAAGCCAACCCGCACCTGCCCAACTTCGCCGATCCCAGTGGCCTGACCAAGGTGGCGCAGAAGGATGAGGGCATGACCATCCCCACCCTGGTCCGCGTCTCGCACATCCACCTGTTCTCCATCACCTTCATCTTCTTCATCGTCGGCTACATCTTCACCCACGCCGCCGTGCGCCCGGTCTGGCTCAAGTGCGTGGTCATCGCCATCCCCTTCCTGACCCTGATCACCGACGTCGCCTCCTGGTACCTGACCAAGGTCTGGACCGGCTTCGCCTGGGTGGTGATTCTCTCCGGCGCCCTGATGGGTACCGCCTTCACCATCATGTGGTTCACCTCCATGTACCAGATGTGGCTGGGCAAGGTGCCTGAAGGCGTCAGCGAGGATGGCGAGGTGCCCTGCATCCGTTGAACATCCCCGCCTGAATGCAAAACGGGCAGCCAATGGCTGCCCGTTTTGCATGATGGCCGCGGAAAACTCACACCCGCGGGTACGCCCGCTCCTCGGCGCCGAACTGCGCCGTAGCCCGGATGCAGCCCGCGTGCCGACGCTTGGCCAGGTGCGTGGGGTGGCCGGGCGGAATCCCGGGGATGGCCGATGCGCCCGAGCATGCCGAATCCCCGGATTCCGCTAACGCTTCATCCGCGCTACGCCGCGTTTGACTCGAACGACTCACACCCGCGGGTGCGCCCGCTCCTCGGCGCCGAACAGCGCCGTAGACCGGATGCAGCCCGCGTGCCGACGCTTGGCCGGGTGTGAGGGCTGGCCGGGCGGAATCCGGGGGATGGCCGATGCGCCCGAGCATGCCGAAGCCCCGGAGTCCGCTAGCGCTTCATCCACGCTACGCCGCGTTTGACTCGAACGACTCACACCTGCGGGTGCGCCCGCTCCTCGGCGCCGAACTGCGCCGTAGCCCGGATGCAGCCCGCCTGCCGACGCTTGGCTAGGTGCGTGGGCTGGCCGGGCGGAATCCGGGGGATGGCCGATGCGCCCGAGCATGCCGAAGCCCCGGAGTCCGCTAGCGCTTCATCCACGCTACGCCGCGTTTGACTCGAACGACTCACACCTGCGGGTGCGCCCGCTCCTCGGCGCCGAACAGCTTGTTCAGCGCATTGAGATAGGCCTTTGCGGAGGCGATGACGATGTCGGTATCCGCGCCCTGGCCGTTGACGATGCGGCCATTGCGCGACAGCCGCACGGTCACCTCGCCCTGGGCATCGGTGCCGGTGGTGATGTTGTTCACCGAATACAGCAGCAGGGTGGCACCGCTGCTCACCATTTTCTCGATGGCGCGGAAGGCGGCATCGACCGGACCACCGCCGAACTCGTCGGCGCGGATCTCGTTGCCACCGTCTGACAACACCACAAAGGCGTGCGGCGTCTCACCGGTCTCGGAGCAGACCTTGAGCGAGATCAGCTTGAAACGGTCGCAGGCATCCAGGCTGCCCTCCACCGCCACCAGGGCATGCAGGTCCTCGTCGAAGATTTCACGCTTCTTGTCGGCCAATTCCTTGAAGCGGGCGAAGGCTGCGTTGAGCGCCTCCTCGCTCTCCATGACGATATTGAGTTCCTGCAAACGGGTACGGAAGGCATTGCGACCCGACAGCTTGCCCAGGGTCAGCTTGTTGTGGGTCCAGCCGACATCCTCGGCGCGCATGATCTCGTAGGTCTCGCGGAACTTGAGGACGCCATCCTGATGGATGCCCGATTCGTGCGAGAAGGCGTTGGCGCCGACGATGGCCTTGTTCGGCTGCACCGGGTAGCCGGTGATCTGGGAGACCAGGCGCGAGGTCGGCACGATCTGGCTGGTGTCGATGCGCGAATCGCAGTTGAACACGTCGCGCCGGGTCTTCACCGCCATCACGATCTCCTCCAGCGAGGCGTTGCCCGCGCGTTCACCCAGGCCATTGATGGTGCACTCCACCTGGCGGGC
>CAZONS010000164.1:0-7641 GCA_964581195.1 uncultured Thiobacillus sp.
CCTGAATCATCTGCTCTGGCTCGGCACCCACGCCCTCGATATCGGTGCCATGACCGTGTTCCTCTATGCCTTCCGCGAGCGGGAGGATCTGATGGACGTCTACGAGGCGGTGACCGGTGCCCGCATGCATGCGGCCTATTACCGTCCGGGCGGCGTCTATCGCGACCTGCCGGACACGATGCCGCAATACCAGGCCAGCAAGAGCAAGAACGAGGCCGACATCCGCCGCCTGAACGAGAATCGCCAGGGCAGCGTGCTCGACTTCATCGAGGATTTCTCACGCCGCTTCTTCGGTTATGTCGACGAGTACGAGACCCTGCTCACCGACAACCGCATCTGGAAGCAGCGCACCGTCGGCATCGGCGTGGTCGATGCCGACCGCGCCAAGGCGCTGGGCTTCACCGGTCCCATGCTGCGTGGTTCGGGCATCGTCTGGGATATGCGCAAGATGCAGCCCTACGCGGTCTACGACCGGCTCGACTTCGAGATTCCCATCGGCCGCACCGGCGACAGCTACGACCGCTACCTGGTGCGCATGGAGGAGATGCGGCAGTCCAACCGCATCATCCAGCAGTGTGTGGCCTGGCTCAAGGCCAACCCGGGTCCCGTGATCGTGGAAAACCACAAGGTCGCGCCACCGGGCCGGGAAGCCATGAAGTCGAACATGGAAGAACTGATCCACCACTTCAAGCTGTTCACCGAGGGCATGCATGTGCCGGAAGGCGAGGTTTACTCGGCGGTGGAGCATTCCAAGGGCGAATTCGGGGTCTACATGATTTCCGATGGCGCCAACAAACCCTACCGCCTGAAGTTGCGCGCGCCCGGTTTCTCGCATTTGGCCGGACTCGACGAGTTGTCGCGCGGCCACATGATCGCGGATGTGGTGGCCATTATCGGCACCCTGGACATCGTGTTCGGCGATATAGATAGATGAGCGACAGGTCATGACCATGCTTTCCGCTGAATCCCTCGCCCAGATCGACCGCGAATTGGCCAAGTATCCACCCGAGCAGAAGCAGTCGGCGGTGATGAGCGCGCTGCGCATCGCCCAGACCGAACTGGGCTGGCTCTCGCGCGACACCATCGAGTTCGTCGCCCACTACCTCGGCATGCCCGCCATCGCCGCCTACGAGGTCGCCACCTTCTACAACATGTACGACCTTCAGCCTACCGGCCGCCACAAGGTCACGCTCTGTACCAACCTGCCCTGCCAGTTGCAGGGCGCGGACAAGATCGCCGAGCACATGCGGGGCAGGCTGGGCATCGGTTTCAATGAAACCACGGCGGACGGTCGCTACACACTCAAGGAAGGCGAGTGCATGGGCGCCTGCGGTCATGGTCCCCTCTGTCTGCACAACAATCACGAGATGCACGACCACCTGACGCCGGAATCGGTGGACAAGCTTCTGGATGACATGAAATGAGTTTGAACACGCCCGACACCCAGGTCTGCCTTTGGACGCTTGCGCATGCCGAGCCCGCCTCCCTGGCCACCTATACGGCCAACGGCGGCTATGAGGCGCTGAGGAGGATCCTCGCGGAGAAGACGCCGGCCGAGGAAATCATCGCCCAGGTCAAGACCAGCGCCCTGCGCGGTCGTGGCGGCGCCGGTTTCCCGACCGGCCTGAAGTGGAGTTTCATGCCGCGCAATTTCACGGGCGACAAATACGTGGTGTGCAACACCGACGAGGGCGAGCCGGGCACCTTCAAGGATCGCGACATCGTTCGCTACAACCCGCACCAGTTGATCGAGGGCATGATCATCGCCGGCTACACCCTGGGCGCGGTGGCTGGCTACAACTACATCCACGGCGAAATATTCGAGGCCTACCAGTCCTGGGAGCGCGCCCTGGAAGAGGCGCGCGCCGCCGGCTTCCTGGGCAAGGACATCCTCGGCTCCGGCTGGGATTTCGACCTGCACGCGCACCACGGCTACGGCGCCTACATCTGCGGCGAGGAAACCGCGCTGCTGGAGTCCATCGAAGGCAAGAAGGGGCAGCCGCGCTTCAAGCCGCCGTTCCCGGCCAGCTATGGTCTCTACGGCAAGCCCACGACGATCAACAACACCGAGACCCTGGCCTCGATCCCCTGGATCATGCGACACGGCGGCCAGGCCTTTCTGGAACTGGGCAAGCCCAACAACGGCGGCAGCAAGATCTTTTCGATATCCGGGCACGTCAACAAGCCAGGCAACTATGAGATTCCCCTCGGCACACCGTTCGCCGATCTGCTGGAAATGGCGGGTGGCGTGCGCAACGGCCATCAGCTCAAGGCGGTGATTCCCGGCGGTTCCTCCGCGCCGGTGCTGCCCGCCGACGTGATGATGGCCTGCACCATGGACTTCGATGCCATTTCCAAGGCCGGTTCCATGCTCGGTTCCGGCGCGGTGATCGTGATGGATGAGACGGTGTGCATGGTGAAGGCGCTGGAGCGGCTGTCCTATTTCTACTTCGAGGAGTCCTGCGGCCAGTGCACGCCCTGCCGCGAGGGTACCGGCTGGCTCTACCGCATCGTGCACCGCATCGAGCACGGCCAGGGGCGCCCGGAAGACCTGGACGAATTGCTGCGCATCGGCAAGAACATCGGCGGCAACACCATCTGCGCCCTCGGCGAAGCCGCCGTGGGCCCGGTCGCCAGCTTCGTGAAGCATTTCCGCAAGGAATTCGAGTACCACATCGAAAACAAACGCTGCATGGTGGGAATATGAGCAGCCCCCTTGCTCACTATGTTCGCATCCCCCCGAGGGGGAGCCATGCCTCCCTCGGGACGGCCCGTCGGGAGTCGAACAGCCCCCTTGCTCACTATGTTCGCGTCCCCCCGAGGGGGAGCCATGCCTCCCTCGGGACGGCCCGTCGGGAGTCATGACATGCCCTTGATCGAAATCGACGGTAAGGAAATCGACATCGCCGCCGGGAGCACGGTGATGGAAGCCGCGCATCAGGCTGGCATCTATATCCCGCATTTCTGTTACCACAAGAAGCTTTCCATCGCCGCCAGTTGCCGCATGTGCCTGGTGGAAGTCGAGAAGGCGCCGAAGCCGCTGCCCGCCTGCGCGACGCCGGTCACCGAGGGCATGAAGGTGATGACCCGGTCAATCAAGGCGATCACCGCCCAGAAGGGGGTGATGGAGTTCCTGTTGATCAATCACCCGCTCGATTGCCCGATCTGCGACCAGGGGGGCGAGTGCCAGTTGCAGGACATCGCCGTCGGCTACGGCGGTTCCGCGTCGAAATATCAGGAACCCAAGCGGGTGGTCAAGGAGAAGGATCTCGGTCCGCTGATCGCCACCGACATGACCCGTTGCATCCATTGCAGCCGCTGCGTGCGCTTCGGCCAGGAGATCGCCGGCCTGATGGAACTGGGCATGCCCGGTCGCGGCGAGCACACCGAGGTGATGCCCTTCCTGGAAACCCAGGTCAGTCATGAGCTTTCCGGCAACGTCATCGAGTTGTGCCCGGTGGGCGCCCTGACCTCGAAGCCGTTCCGCTATTCCGCCCGTTCCTGGGAGCTGTCGCGGCGCAAGTCGGTGAGCCCGCATGATGGCCTCGGTACCAATGTCCAGGTGCATGTGAAGGACAACCGCGTCCTGCGCGTGGTGCCGCGGGACAATGAGTCGATCAACGAATGCTGGATCGCCGACCGCGACCGTTACAGTTATGAAGCCCTGAATTCGGATACGCGCCTGACCGCGCCGATGCTCAGGGTCGATGGTCAGTGGCGCGAAGCAGGCTGGCAGGAGGCGCTGGAACATGTCGCCGCCCGTCTCGGCGAGATTCGCGAAACCCGGGGCGCCAGCGCCATCGCCGGGCTCGCCTCGCCGCACCAGACGGTGGAGGAGTTGTACCTGTTCACCAAGCTGCTGCGCGGCCTCGGCACCGAGAACATCGATCACCGCCTGGCCCAGGCCGATGCCACGGTGGGGAGCGGCGCGCGCTGGCTGGGCATGCCCGTCGCCGACCTCGGCGCGCTGGACCGCGTGCTGCTGATCGGTGCCACGATCCGCAAGGAACAGCCCCTGGTCGCGCAGCGCCTGCGTCAGGCGGCCAAACGGGGCGCCCAGCTCAATGTGCTGCACGCGGCTGGTGATGACCTGCTCTGCCGCGTGAACGCCCGCCTGCTCGGCAAGCCGGGTGACTGGGTCCACGGCCTGGCGCAGATCGCGCAGGCCATGCGCGAAGCCGGCGCCGATCTGGGGGAAATCGCCGAGGCGGTCTCCAGCGTCGGCGTGAGCGAGAACGCGCGCGCCATCGCCGCCAGCCTGATGGGTGGCACGAAAAAGGCGATCCTGCTCGGCGCCCTGGCGCAGAACCATGTCGCCGCCGCGCAATTGCATGTGCTGGCGCAGGCCATTGCCCATGCCTGTGGCGCCACGCTCGGTTTCCTCTCGCCCGCCGCCAACAGCGTCGGCGCGCAACTGGTCGGCGCGCAGCCCGGTCCCGACGGGCTGGGAGCCGGCGCCCTGCTGGCCGCCCCCGGCCGTGCCGCTTATGTGTTGCTCGGCGCCGAGCCGGAACTGGATGCCCATGACCCCGCCGCCGCCACGCGGGTTCTGCGCGAGGCCGAGTTCGTGGTCACCCTGACCGCCTTCAAGACCGACGCGTTCGATTACGCCGACGTGCTGCTGCCGATCGCGCCCTTCACGGAAACCGCCGGCGCCTTCGTCAACATGGAGGGGTGCCTGCAGGCTTTCCATGGCGCCGTGAAACCCCGAGGCGAAGCACGCCCGGCCTGGAAGATCCTGCGTGTGCTGGGCAACCTGCTGAGTCTGGGTGGGTTCGACTATGACAGCGCCGAGGCCGTACGCGCGGACGCCTTGGCCGCCGACTTCAGCGACCGTCTCGACAATACCGCCGCCACCGCCGCGCTGGCGGATGTCCGGCCCGTCTCCGGTCTCGAACGCCTGGGTGAAACACCGTTGTATCAGCTCGACCCCCTCGTCCGCCGCTCCCGCGCGCTGCAGGCCACGCCGGACGCCGCCATCCCGGTGGTGTGGCTTGGCAGCGAATTGCTGACCGGGCTGGGTATCGCCGAAGGCGCCCTGGTGCGGGTGCGCCAGGGTGTCGCCGAAGCCGTGTTGCCGGCGCGCCGAGACGATCGCCTGGCGGTCGATGTCGTGCGCGTGGCGGCCGCTCATCCCCTTACCGCCACACTGGGCGCTCGCATGGGCGCCGTGAGCGTGGAGAAGGCCTGATGGACGCAACTACCATGGACGCAATGCTCGCTCCCCTCGCCGATCTCCTCGGCCCCGCCTGGTTGCCACTCTGGACCCTGGTCAAGATCATCGCCATCGTCGCGCCGCTGATGATCGCGGTGGCCTACCTGACTTACGCCGAGCGCAAGGTGATCGGCTTCATGCAGGTGCGCATCGGTCCCAACCGCGTCGGCCCCATCGGCCTGCTGCAGCCCATAGCCGACGGTCTCAAGCTGCTGATGAAGGAGATCATCATCCCCAGCGGCGCCAACAAGGGCCTGTTCCTGCTCGGGCCGGTGCTGGTGATCGCGCCGGCGCTGGCGGCCTGGGCGGTGTTCCCGTTCACCGAGCACCTGGTGCTGACCAACCTCAATGCCGGTCTGCTCTACATCATGGCCATCACCTCGATGGGCGTGTATGGCGTCGTCATCGCCGGCTGGGCCTCCAACTCCAAGTACGCGTTTCTCGGCGCGCTGCGCTCCTCGGCGCAGATCGTTTCCTATGAGATCGCCATGGGATTCGCCCTGGTCGGGGTTCTGATGGCGGCGCAGAGCCTCAACCTGATCGACATCGTCAAGGCCCAGTCCGGGGGCATTCTGCAGTGGTACTGGCTGCCGCTGTTCCCGCTGTTCATCGTCTACCTGATCGCCGGAGTCGCGGAGACCAACCGGGCGCCGTTCGACGTGGCGGAGGGCGAGTCGGAGATCGTCGCCGGTTTCCACGTGGAGTACTCCGGCATGGCCTTCGCCGTGTTCTTCCTGGCCGAATACGCCAACATGATCCTGATCGCCGGCCTGACCAGCATCATGTTCCTCGGCGGCTGGCTGTCGCCATTCCCGTTCCTGCCGGATGGCTTCATCTGGATCGCCGCGAAGATGAGCTTCGTGCTGTTCCTGTTCCTCTGGTTCCGCGCCACCTTCCCGCGCTATCGCTATGACCAGATCATGCGTCTGGGCTGGAAGGTGTTCATCCCGGTGACCCTGGTCTGGATCATCGTGGTCGGCGCCGCCATGCAGACGCCTTACGGCTATCTGTTCCACTGAGGGGAAGGCAAATGTTCAACGGCATCAAGTCCTTCTTCGACACCTTCCTGCTCACCGAGCTGGTGCGCGGTCTGGCCCTGACCGGCCGCCATCTGTTCGCGCGCAAGATCACGGTGCAGTTCCCGGAAGAAAAGACCCCGCAATCGCCGCGCTTTCGCGGCCTCCATGCGCAACGCCGCTACGCCAACGGCGAGGAGCGCTGCATCGCCTGCAAGCTGTGTGAGGCGGTGTGCCCGGCGATGGCGATCAAGATCGAGTCGGAGCAGCGCGAGGACGGCACCCGCCGCACCACGGTTTATGACATCGACCTGACCAAGTGCATCTTCTGTGGCTTCTGCGAGGAAGCCTGTCCGGTCGATGCCATCGTCGAGACGCGCGTCCTGGAGTACCACGGGGAGCGGCGTGGCGATCTCTACTACACCAAGGACAGGCTTCTGGCGGTGGGCGACCAGTATGAAGAACAGATCGCGCGCGACCGCGCGGCCGATGCCAAGTACCGCTGACGGATAAACACATGGAATTCAAGAGCCTCGTCTTCTACGTCTTCTCCGCCATCCTGCTGCTGGCGTCGCTGCGGGTGATCACCGCGCGCAACCCGGTGCATTCCGCGCTGGCGCTGGTGCTGGCCTTCTTCACGGCGGCCGGCCTCTGGCTGCTGCTGGAGGCGGAGTTCCTCGCCATCACCCTGGTGCTGGTCTACATCGGCGCGGTGATGGTGCTGTTCCTGTTCGTGGTGATGATGCTGGACATCAACCTCACCGAATTGCGCAAGGGATTCTGGAATTATCTGCCCGCCGGTCTGCTGGTCGCCGGTCTGATGATCCTGGAAATGGTCATGGTGCTGGGCGGTGCCGATCTCGGCCTGACCGAACCCGCTCCCCTGCCGGCCGACTACAGCAACACCAAGGAACTCGGCCGCCTGCTCTACACGGTCTACGTCTACCCCTTCGAACTGGCGGCGGTGCTGCTGCTGGTGGCGATGGTCGCGGCCATCGCCCTGACCCATCGCAAACGCCAGGGCACCCGTCAGATGGATCCCGCCGCGCAGGTCAAGGTGAAACGCGCGGACCGCATCTACATGGTCAACATCAAGCCGCAGAAACCGGAAGCGCCCAAGGAGGACGAGGAATGATCGGCCTGAACCACTACCTCATCCTCGGCGCGGTGCTGTTCGCCATCAGCGTGGTGGGCATCTTTCTCAACCGCAAGAACGTGATCATCCTGCTCATGGCCATCGAATTGATGCTGCTGGCGGTGAACATGAACTTCGTCGCCTTCTCGCATTACCTGAATGACATGGCCGGTCAGGTGTTCGTCTTCTTCATCCTCACCGTGGCCGCCGCGGAATCCGCCATCGGCCTGGCCATCCTGGTGGTGCTGTTCCGCAACCTGCGCACCATCAACGTC
>CAZONS010000165.1:0-7622 GCA_964581195.1 uncultured Thiobacillus sp.
GCCAGCGGGGCGCCGCCCTCCTCATCCACGTAGACATCGAGCGACTCGAAGCGCGCGCCCTCCGTCAGGAAATTGCGCCCCGCGATGCGATGGCCGATGCTGGGATCACGCCCCTGGAGAAAGGCCACGACGGGCGTGATGGTGGCGAGGTAATGATCGAATTGCGCGTCGAAGTCGTTCAGGGCGCGCGTGCGCCGCGACTCTGGCAATGCTGTGATGCGGGCGCGAATCGCCCGCAGGCCCTCCGGTGAAAACAGCCGCAGCACCAGGGCCAGGGCGAGATCTTCCTGCACCGCGTCGACGCCGCGCGAGCGCAGGAAGCCGGTCAGATAAGCCGTCGAGGGATAGGGCGTGTTGAGCTGCGTCATCGGCGGGATCACCGAGAGGACGCGGAGGGGTTTCGGAGCGTTCAAAACGTTTCGCGCGGGCGCAGGAAGGTGGCGAAGCGTGGCAGACCATGACGTGTCAGACCACGATGACGGAAGGTGATGGCACTCCCCACGGGGGGCGGGGCCGCGCGCTGGGCATCGCTGAAACCGCCACCGATACGGATCTTCCGGCCGTCCGGCAGTTCCACCAGCAACGCGCCCAACCGGCCGGCATGCCGGCCCTTGCCCGGCAGGTGCGCGACGACCACCGCCTCGGCATCGTCCCAGGGCTTCATCTTGAGCAGATCATCACCACGACCGGCGCGAAATACGGCGTCGGCGCGATGCAGCATCAGCCCCTCGCCGCCGCCCGCGACCACCTCATCGAAGACGCGCCGCAACGCTATCCGGTCCGCGACGCGAAACTGCTCGATCGCCCGCAGCCACGGCAGGTTCACCTCCGCGACGAGACGACGGATCGCCATGACGCGGTCGCTGAAATCCCCCTCGGCTCCCGGCAGTTCAAACAGCATATAGCGCACCTGGCGCCATTCCGCGTCGTCGGGCGATGCCTTGCGCACGATGCCGGACAGGCGCTCGAACTGGCCGCGTCCGAGCCACAACTCGCCATCCAGCGGCCGCTTTGGCAAACCCTCGGTAAACCAGGCCGGCGCCATGACCGGACGGCCACTGCGAAAGCGCAACTGCTCGCCGTCCCAGACCGCGCGCACACCATCGAGCTTTTCGCTGACCCAATAGGCGGTGGGATCCAGATCGGCGCGGTAGACCCCCGCCAGCACCAGGCCAGGCAGATCCGCGGCCGATACCGGCCCCGGCGCCCATGCCAGCCAGCCGGCGAGCAGCAGCAGGCAGATTTTCCTCAATGCCATCGGCAGCCCCCCTGTCGTATGGATCACGCACTCAGATGCTCGTCGAGCGCATCGGTTTCTTCCACCGGAATCTTGAACTGCTCATCGGCCCACTGCCCCAGATCGATCATCTTGCAGCGCTCACCGCAGAAGGGCCGCCAGACATTCTCCGGGCGCCATTCCACCTTCTGGCCGCAGTTCGGGCAAGCCACTTTCTTGTACACAGTCGGCATCGGCCTCTCCAAAACAAAAAGGCGGCTTGCGCCGCCTTTTCAGTTCACCGTCACATCAGGCGGAGAAGGAGGAACCGCAACCACAGGTGGAAGTAGCGTTCGGGTTCTTGATCACGAACTGCGAGCCTTCCAGGCCTTCGGTGTAATCGACCTCGGCGCCCATCATGTACTGCATGCTCATGGGGTCGATCAGCAGGGTGACGCCGTTCTTTTCCAGGACCATGTCGTCCTCGTTGGTCACTTCGTCGAAAGTGAAACCGTACTGGAAACCGGAACAGCCGCCGCCGGTGACGAACACACGCAGCTTCAGGTCGGGGTTGCCTTCTTCCTCGATCAGGGACTTCACCTTGTTGGCGGCGCTGTCGGTGAAGTTGAAGGGACTCATTTCAGTCGCGGCATTCATTCGCGATACTCCTATGTCAGGTCTAAGTGCAAAGCATTATTGGCGCCGGGGCGGCGCCCGTCAACCACGGGCTAACTGGGGTTTACTCCGGAAAAATCAAGGCATTACCGGAATTTGCGTGAGCCCCTGACTTTCCGGCAGGTCGAACAGCAGGTTCATGTTCTGCACCGCCTGACCGGCGGCGCCCTTGACCAGGTTGTCGATCACGGACAAAACCACAACCGTGTCACCGCCCCGCGGCCGGTGCACGGCGATGCGGCAGAGGTTGGAGGCGCGCACGGACCGGGTTTCCGGATGCGATTTCGCCGGCAACACATCGACGAAGTACTCGTTGGCATAGCGCGCCTCGAACAGGGCCTGCAGGTCGACGTCCTGGGTGAGCTTGCAGTACAGGGTGGCGTGGATGCCGCGGATCAGCGGGGTGAGGTGCGGCACGAAAGTGAGCCCCACATCGTGCCCGGCCATGCGCGTGAGGCCCTGGCGAATCTCCGGCCAGTGCCGGTGTCCCGGCACGGCATAGGCCTTGAAGGTATCGGAGGCTTCCGCGAACAGGGTGCCGATCTCCGCCTTGCGGCCGGCGCCGGAGACACCCGATTTGCAATCCGCGACCATCCAGCCGGTATCGACCACACCGGCTTCCACCAGGGGCAGGAAACCGAGCTGGACAGCGGTGGGATAGCAACCGGGGTTGGCGATCAGTCGCGCGCCCCTGATCTTTTCCCGATTGATCTCGGGGAGGCCGTAGACCGCTTCCGCCACCAGATCCGGGCAGGCATGCTCCATGCCATACCACTTCGACCATTCGTCGATGTCCTGGATGCGGAAATCGGCGGCCAGATCGATAACCTTGACCCCCGCGTCGAGCAGTTCGCGAGTCTGCCGCATGGCCACGCCGTTGGGCGTGGCGAAGAACACCACGTCGCAGGATTTCAGCGGCGCCTCTTCCGGCGTGGTGAAGGCCAGCGAGACCCTGCCGCGCAGGCTGGGGAACATGTCCGCCACCGGCATGCCGGCCTCCTTGCGCGACGTGATGGCCGCCAGCTCCACATCGGGATGCTGGGCGAGCAGCCTGAGAAGCTCGACCCCGGTGTAACCGGTGCCGCCGACGATGCCTGCCTTGATCATGTGTTCACTCCTTCAAACTGGGAATCCAAACGAAAAAGCCGCCCCACGGGCGGCCTTCTCGTATAGCCAATGCGGATTAACGCTTGGAGAACTGCTTGCGACGACGCGCCTTGTGGAAGCCGACCTTCTTGCGTTCGACTTCGCGGGCATCGCGGGTCACCAGACCGGCGCGCTTCAGCGTGCCTTTCAGCTCCGCGTCGTATTCGATCAGGGCGCGGGTGATGCCGTGGCGGACAGCGCCGGCCTGGCCGGTCTCACCGCCACCGTTGACGTTCACCATGATGTCGAAGGTCGCGGTGCGCTCGGTCAGCACCAGGGGCTGACGCACGATCATGCGGCCGGTTTCGCGGGCGAAATAGAGGTCGACGGGCTTGCCGTTGACGACGATGTTGCCGGAACCCGCCTTGATGAACACGCGAGCGACGGAGCTCTTGCGGCGGCCGGTGCCGTAGTAGTAGTTGCCGATCATTCGGGACCTCAGATTTCCAGGGTTTTGGGCTGCTGCGCGGCGTGCGGGTGAGCGCCGCCGGCATAGACCTTGAGTTTCTTGATCATCGCGTAGCCCAGGGGACCCTTGGGCAGCATGCCTTTGACGGCCTTCTCCAGGGCACGACCGGGGAAACGGTCCTGCATCTTGCCGAAGGTGGTCTCGTTGATGCCGCCGGGGTAGCCGGTGTGGCTGTAATACTTCTTGTCTTCAGCCTTGTTGCCGGTCACGCGCAGTTTCTCGACGTTGACCACGACGATGTAGTCGCCGGTGTCCACGTGCGGGGTATAGATGGCCTTATGCTTGCCACGCAGACGGCGGGCGATCTCGGACGCCAGACGTCCCAGCACCTTGTCGGTGCCGTCCACCAGATACCAGTCGTGCTGGACCTCGTGGGGCTTAGCGGAGAAGGTTTTCATGTTCTTTGTACCAGAATGGGGACTTCGGAAAGCGGCGGATTCTATTGGGTTTTCCATTTTCATGTCAAACCGGTATTTGCCGGACTTGAAGGCATGCGGATAATCGCGGCCCATGTCGCTCATTTCCCAACCCTCCTGGCTGGTCACCAATCTCGTCGCGGCGCTCCTCCTGCCACCGCTCAACCTGCTGATTCCCGGTATCTTCGGATTCTATCTGTTGAAGCGGAATCGACCCTGGGGCAAGGCGCTGCTCGGCTTTTCCCTGACCGGGCTGTGGCTGCTCTCGACGCCCTTGGTGGCGGGCGCGATGCTGGATGCCCTGAAACCCGCCTACCGCGCCCTGGATGGTAGCGAGGCCGACGCCATCGTGATTCTGGGGGGTGGCCGTCACTACGACACGCTGGAATACGCCGGCGACACGCTGGGCCAACTGACGCTGGAGCGGGTGCGCTATGGCGCCTGGCTGGCGCGCAGGCTGAACAAACCGCTGCTCGTGTCCGGTGGCAGCCCCGATGGCGGTGAACCGGAAGCGGCGCTGATGCGCGATGTACTGGAGCGGGAGTTCGGCGTGCGGGTGCATTGGGTGGAGAATCGCGCCGAAAACACGCGCGACAACGCCCATCTTTCCGCCGCCCTGCTGAAAATGGCGCGCATCGAGCGCATCTATCTGGTCAGCCACGCCTGGCACCTGCCACGCGCCATCCCGGAATTCGAGCGTGAAGGACTGCGGGTGGTGGCGGCGGGAACCGGTTATGGCCGCGGCGGCGGGGCGCGACTGTTCGACTTCGTACCCAGCGCCCGGGGGCTCCAGGACAGTTTTCTGGCCATGCACGAAGGCATCGGCCTGATTTGGTATCGCTTACGCAACTAGGAGAAACGCAATGAAATCCCGCGTCAAATGGGTAGAAAACGTCTGCTTCATGGCCGAATCGGAAAGTGGTCACGCCATGATCATGGATGGCTCGCCGGATATCGGTGGTCGCAACCTGGGGCCCCGGCCAATGGAGATGTTGTTGATGGGTGCCGGTGGCTGCACTTCCGTGGACGTGGTGATGATCCTGCAAAAGAGTCGCCAGGACGTGACCGGCTGTGAAGTGGAGATCACTTCCGAGCGGGCGACCGATCATCCCAAGGTGTTCACCAGAATCCACATGCACTTCACCGTCACCGGCCGCAACCTGAAGCCGGAGATCGTCGACCGCGCCATCAAGCTCTCGGCGGAGAAATACTGTTCCGCCAGCATCATCCTGGGCAAGACCGCCGAGATGACGCATGACTTCGAGATCATCGACGCTGACGCGGGCCGCGCCGGCGCGGCAGGCTGATCGCGCCGGCGACACCGAGCAGCAGCGCCGCCAGCCCGGTGCCGATATCCCCGGTCGCGCCCCAGAGCGCGCCGGGGACGATGAGCACGGGATAGATCACTACAGACAGGCGGTTGGAAAGGTCGACTTCATTCATCTCGGTCTCCTGAACGATTCGGGTGTGGACATGATGCGCGCCGTCTGGCTCACCAGGTGAGCCAGACGGCAAGCCCCTTCCAGCAAGGCCCCACGCCTTGTTCAGCCGCTTGGAGTGGTACGCTGGCACGCCTCTATCGAAGGAGGAGCACTCCCGTATGGATCGCACCGAACGCTTCTACAAGATCGACCAGTTGCTCGCGGAACGCCGCGTGGTGCCCTTCGATGACTTGCGCCAGGCGCTGGAGGTGTCACCCGCCACCCTCAAGCGCGACCTGCTCTACCTGCGCGACCGCCTCAACGCCCCCATCGTCTGGGACCGGAGCGCCGGCGGCTACCGCTATGCCGGACAAGGCGGCGAATTCGCCGCGCGCGGCGGCAAGCCATTCGAACTGCCCGGCCTCTGGTTCAACGCCCAGGAAATCCACGCCCTGCTGACCATGCAGCATCTGCTCGCCGGACTGGACCGGGGCGGCTTGCTTGGCCCTCATGTGCGACCGCTGATGGCGCGTCTCAACGGGCTCATGGGCAGCGCCGACGACACCGCGGAGGAGATCCGCAAACGGGTGCGCATCATCGGCGCGGCGGCACGCAAAATGGATCTCGACGCCTTCGAACGGGTCGGCTCCGCCCTGCTGCGGCGCAAGCGGCTGCGCCTCACCTATCACGCGCGCGGCAGCGGCCAGACCAGCGAACGCGAGGCTTCGCCGCAACGTCTGGTGCACTACCGCGAGAACTGGTATCTGGACGCCTGGTGCCATCTGCGCCGCGGACTGCGCAACTTTTCCGTCGACGCCATCGAACGCGCGGAAATCCTGGAAAAGCCCGCCCGCGACATCTCCGACAAGACCCTCGACAAGGTACTCGGCGCCGGCTACGGGATATTCTCCGGCAAGCAGGTGCGCTGGGCGCGACTGCGCTTCACCGCCCAGCGGGCGCGCTGGGTGGCGAGCGAGCTGTGGCATCCCAAGCAGAAGGGCAGCCTGGACGCCACGGGCGCGTACCTGCTGGAACTGCCCTACACGGATGATCGCGAACTGATCATGGACATTCTCAAGTTCGGTCCGGATTGCGAAGTTCTGGCGCCGGAGGAACTGAGAACCCGGGTCCGGGAACAGGCCGCCGCCACCCTGGCTCGCTATCGCGACGTCGGCGACGACAGGTAGCGCCCCTCCCGGGACATCGTATTGCCACATGCAACCGCCAATATCCGGATAATTCCGTCTCTCCCAACATCATTGCAGCAAAGCCATGCGAGTCGTCGTCGTCAGCGGACTGTCCGGATCAGGCAAGAGCGTCGCCCTCAAGGCGATGGAAGACGCCTATTTCTATTGTGTCGACAACCTCCCCGCCGCCCTGCTGTCGGAGGCGGTGGAGTATCTGCGCCTGCTCGGCATCCAGGATGCGGCCCTGAGCATCGACTCGCGCAGCGGCGCCAGCCTGGTCGGCCTGCCGGAAGAACTCGATCGCCTGCGCCACAAGGTCGACCTGCGCATCATCTTCCTGACCGCCAAGGACGAGACCCTGGTGCGGCGCTTTTCGGAAACGCGGCGGCGCCACCCGCTCAACAGCGGCGAACGCTCCCTGGAAGAATGCATCCATCAGGAGCGGGAAATGCTGGCGCAGATCTCCGGCAATGCCCACCTCATGGATACCAGCGACCTCTCCGCCAACAACCTGCGCAGCTGGATCAAGGACTTCCTCGGTTTGCACAGCGCCAGCTTCACCCTGGTGTTCGAATCATTCGGCTTCAAGCACGGCATCCCGATGGATGCCGATCTGGTGTTCGATGTGCGCTGCCTGCCCAACCCGCATTACGACCCCTATCTCAAGCCGCTCACCGGCCGCGACGCGCCCGTCATCGCCTACCTGCAGGGCCAGAACGAAGTCACCACCATGCTGGAGGACATCCGCGCCTTCGTCGCCAAATGGCTGCCCTCCTATATCAAGGACAATCGCAGCTACTTCACGGTGGGCATCGGCTGTACCGGCGGCCAGCATCGCTCCGTCTACATCGCGGAAACACTGGCCGACCACTTCCAGGAAGTCCAGCAGGTGCTGATCCGGCATCGGGAGCTTTCTTGATCCTGGCGGCAGCCCGCCCGGGCGACTGGCTGATTCTGCTCGCGGGACTCGCCCTGGTCGGCGGCCTCTGGCTGCGTCAGGCGAACAGTCTGGAAGGCCACGTCATCGTGCGCCTGGAGGGCCAGGTCGTGGCGGAAGCCGGCCTGCGCCTGAACCGCCGACTGGAAATCCAC
>CAZONS010000166.1:0-7607 GCA_964581195.1 uncultured Thiobacillus sp.
TCGGGGGTGCTACTGGCGCTGCCGTTGCAGTTGCGCGTGGTGCTCGCGGTCTTGTTGCCGTAGCCGTCGTAGCTGTATTCAGTGACTAGGCATAGTTGGGGATTGTTCGGCTCGATGATTTCCTTGGTCAGCAACCCCGTCGCCGCGTCGTAGGCGAAGGCACTGGTGCGTGTCTGGGTCGCGGCTTGCGCGCCGGTCGCGAGGCAAAGCCCCAGTAGAATGGGCAGCAGCACGCCACTTCGAAGGCCTCGATGGGCCTCTTCGATCTTGGTTTCCATGTCCGTCTCCCCTTACGGTGTCGTGCTGGTTACTGTGGAACGGAGTAGCCGGCCCAGATACCAGTTGCTGGCGTCATTGTTGTAGATGTTGGTGGTGGTCTTGCTGTAGCCATCCCCTGTCGATACCGTCATTTGCGTGACGTTGCCGTAGCAGTCGGTGGGGCTGGCCTGGCAGTCGTAGGTCGTTTGGGTGGTGGTCATGGGCAGAGCCGCGCCATTCAGGTCAGAGTTCATCTCATACGCATAGCCCGAGTAAGGGAAATAGCGTTTGCCCGCCGCCACGTCGCAGCCCGCGACTGCGTCAAAGTCTGTGCAACTGTAGAACAGGCTGCTCCGCTTCAACATGCCTCCTTCAGGGGTCGTCGTCATGACCACTCTGGGCATGCCGACATAGGGCCAATCCTGGCGGTAGTCCGTGCGGGTCGTGATACCCGTCTGGGCCTGTGTGGACTGTACCCAGCCAAAGCCCAGCGGCCCCCTTCCCTTTATATCCACCCTGAGTTCGCCATATTGGTAATGGGTGGCTACACTTCCCCCTAACCCATTGGAGGAATCCACCTGCGCGGCTACATAAAGGGGTATCTGCAAGTCCACCGTCGGATAGGTCGAACCTGCACCCTTGGTGTAGACACCTGATTTGGTGAGAGGCTGGTAATTAACCGTCGCGACATTGGCAAGACCATTGTTAAAGTTCATCGCCAGATCCGGCGCGACTCGTATTCCAGACTTGGCGGCATAGGTGAGGCCGTTCTTGACCCCGACGATGTCCGGAAAACCATCGCCGTCCACATCCGCGAGCTGCCGCAAACTACCGTTGGCATAGCCATGCTGGCCGCCGAAGTCGGCCAGCCATGGGGTTGTCGGCGAAAAGCCAGAACCCGTGGACAGGGCCACTTGCACGCCGGTCGGCGAGAACCCGACAAGGTCCGCCTTGCCGTCCCCGTTGACATCCACCGCATAGCGAGGTGTGGCTGATTGAGTGGTATAGCCTGACCAGCCGGCGGGGGAAACCGTGGTGACACCCGGCTTAAATCTGGTTCCAATGTTGAGCGTGAAGGAAATCACGTCATTTCTGAATACCACGATATCGGGCAATCCATCCCCGTTTATATCCGCCAGGGTTCTCTGTGTGGCGTCCTGGCTCTCCCCCGCCCAAACCGAGTTGGTAAGCCATGGAGTCGCTCCATCAAACCCCGTGCCGTTGGACAGCGCCACATAGACCCCGTAGGGGGAAAACCCGATCAAATCGGCCCGCCCGTCACCGTTCATGTCCAGGGCATAGCGGGGGTAGTTGGTGCTGCTCGCGTAGGCTGGCGAGGTGGCCGTGCCGAAGCTGGCGAGCCAAAGCGTGGGCGAGGCGAAGCTGGCACCGGTGTTGAGGCTGACGTATACCCCATCGTCCTTGAAACCGACGATGTCGGCAAAACCATCGCCGTTGACGTCGGCGAGCATGCGCGGGTGGGTCGTTTGATTGGTCCAATTTCCCGCCGTGGCACCGCTGCCGAAGGCGGTAACCCATCGGGTGGCGGCGTTGAATGCGCTGCCGCCGTTGGACTTGGCCACGTAGACCCCATCGCTGGCAAAGCCGACGGCGTCGGGATAGCCATCTCCGTTCACATCTTGGATCAGGATGGGCGTGACCGTCTGGTCGGCGTAGCCTTGGCCGGTGCCAAACGCGTTAATCCACCGGTTTGGGGTATTCATGCCCGTGCTGGTGGCCAGACCCACATAGAGGCCATCCGCGCCGAAGCGCAACGAATCGGCACGGCCGTCGCCGTTGAGATCAAGGAACAGGCTGCTGTCGCCGCTCAGCAGCGTGGTCGCGGTGGCGAAGGTGTTGCCACCAAACTCGGTCCAGGAGAAAGTCAGTGCTGGTTTGCAGACATCACCCGGCATGGCGCATTCGTGCAACGTGGCGAGCCGGCTATGGCCGGAGGATGGACTGGCGCCATAGGTCGCGCGGTATTCCTTGCTGAGCGTGTTCCCCACATAGGTTTGGACGGTCGTAAGCCGCAGGGCGTTCATCACCTCCCCACCGGCAAAATAGAGCGGTACGAACCAGTCGGGATGCAACTCATAGACAAAGCGCACCGACGCGGTTGGTGCCTGATTGGGTCCGCTGGTGCCCGCCGTACCGGTGTAGTCGACCCGAGTCGGCGCATATGTGCCGGTATAGGGATCTTCGGTGTAAGTGAAGGAGATGAAGTTGCCTTTGGTGTCGCTGATCTTGTTTACAGCCCAGACTCGGACGTTACTGGTCGCGCGGTTGGCTTCGATGCGGGAGTCGGCCGTGTTGCCGTATTCAAGGATCAAACCGGCCTTGGTCCATACCTTGAACCAAGCGGGGCCGGTGCCGGCTGCACCGTAGGAGATCACCTTGCTGAAACCGTCCAGTTCGGTGCGGTACTCCGCCTCGTTGGCGCCGTAGGAGACGCCTCCCACCAGCATGAGGCGTTGACCATCCATGCAATAGCGGTCGTTGCCATCGTAATAAATCCCGCCTTTGACGCCATCCTGGGCGATGCTTCGAGGACAGCGTGTGATCGTGGAGAGTCCGCTCAAACCCCAGCCCATCCCCATCAACCCGTTACCGGCTTGGCTGTTGTAGCTGAGCGCCAGCTTGGGTTCCATGCCCGCAATACCAGGGGGCACCTGGATCGGGATGCTGTAGGTGGCCGCTCCACTTTCGTTGACGGCAAATTGGCCCGACGTCGACATGGATGCCGGCACCGCTTGTGCCACGACATACAGCAGGAATCCCGCCAGATTCTTGGCTAGACAGTTACGCATTGATACCCCCCCTCAATGTGCGCCGGACGTGCTTCTCCTACGCGCATTAACCTCGTAAATTCGTTCTCTACAGCACCCGATATATCCAGTCTTGCGTGCTGGACTTGCGGTATGCCAAAGCTAGTTCAGCAGCACACGACAGGTCAATAACACTTGAGATATAGCCCCTTCAGCTCACTACCTCAGGCTGATCTGTGGTTCACCTGAAGAGAGCCTCATGCAGGTGCACTCGGTGGACAGCACCTCGCGCGAGTAGTCGCTTTGCTCGTGGCCGAAGCCGGCGACGGATAGACAGGGAAGGGAAGTATGAACCGCCCCGGGATTGGTGGAGGTATAGCGCCCCAGATAGGCCAGCACTTGTGCCGGCCCCGCGAACGGCGGTTTCGCGTAGACCACCCAATTCGTCCGAGTCAGTTCCGCCAAGGGGGCATCTCGACGCCCATCTTCCAGCAGGCGCAGTTCACCTTTACCCAACCCCGCCACCAGGGCTTCGAGGAACTTGCCACGAAATACCCTTGAGAGCGCCCGCACCGGAAACAGAAAATGCGGCCTGGCGTTCACCCATTGCCCTTCCGCCGTCAGCCCGCCGCCGCGACCAGGCAATACACGTGGCGGTGCGCGTGCACCTGCTGGTCCCAGGTGTGGAGGATCATCGTGATCGCCGGTACTACCCCCAGCCATTTCGGATCACGGGCGAAGGCCAGCAAGGTTTGCGCGGTGCAGGCGAACAGCAGGCCATCCACCGCCGCCGTGAGCGCCAGCACGTTGATCGCGTGCGGCAGGGTGAAGTGTCGGCTAAATCCCCCCTTTCCCAAAGGGGGGAGTAAAGGCGCTGGCGTCGTCTTGCTCCCTCTCCCGTGGACGGGAGCGGGATAGGGGTGGGGGGGCTTTCGCCGTGGTCACCTGGGCTGAGGCCCTCATCCCCGGCCCTTCTCCCGCTTGCGGGAGAAGGGGGGAAAGCCCTGCCGGGCCTTCATCTGGCGCCATGCCCCCAGCCCCACGCTTACAACTGGGGCTCAGGCCCCAGCAAGCAGCGCGTCGAGTTGTTCGCGGCTGGCGCGGTAGTCTTTCTTGTCGAGAAAGTCCTGCATCAGGAACTGTTCCATTCTGGGGTAGAGGGCGATGGCTTCGTCGAGCAGGGTGTCGTTGCCGCGCTGGTAGGCGCCGATGGTGATGAGGTCGCGGCTGCGCTGGTAGCGGGCGTAGAGACTCTTGAAGCGGCGGACCCGTTCCAGTTCTTCCTTGGACAGCAGTTCGGTGATGGCCCGCGAGATGGAGGCTTCGATGTCGATGGCGGGGTAGTGGCCGTGGTCGGCGAGTTGCCGCGAGAGCACGACGTGGCCGTCGAGGATGGCGCGGGCGGCGTCGGCCACCGGGTCCTGCTGGTCGTCGCCTTCCGTCAGGACGGTGTAGAAGGCGGTGATGGAGCCGCCGCCGCCACGGCCGTTACCGGCGCGTTCCACCAGTTGCGGCAGTTTGGCGAACACCGAGGGGGGGTAGCCCTTGGTGGCGGGGGGTTCGCCGACGGCGAGGGCGATCTCGCGTTGCGCCTGGGCGTAGCGGGTGAGCGAGTCCATGATCAGGAGGACGTCCTGGCCCTGGTCGCGGAAGTATTCGGCCACGGCGGTGGCGTAGGCGGCGCCGTGCAGGCGCAGCAGGGGCGGGGCGTCGGCGGGGGCGGCGACGACGACGGCACGGCGCAAACCTTCGTCGCCGAGGATGTTTTCGATGAAGTCCTTGACCTCGCGGCCGCGTTCGCCGATGAGGCCGACGACGACGACGTCGGCGGCGGTGTAGCGCGCCATCATGCCCAGCAGCATGGATTTGCCGATGCCGCTGCCGGCGAACAGGCCCATGCGCTGGCCACGGCCGACGGTGAGCAGGGCGTTGATGGCGCGGACGCCGACATCGAGCACATCGCGGATCGGTTCGCGTTCCATCGGGTTGAAGGGGCGCGCGTGCAGGGGGACGCGGCTGGAGACTTCGAGGGCGCCGAGGCGGTCGAGCGGGCGGCCGGCGCCGTCGATGACGCGGCCGAGCAGTTCCGGGCCGACCGCGACCTGGCGGATGCGGTCCTCGATGCGGCGGCGGCGGAAGAAGGTCCGGTGCATGCGCGGCGGTTCGAAGCCGCAGACGGAGTTGACTTCGACCACGGCGCCGGGCGCGAGGCCGTAGACGTCGGCGGAAGGAATGAGGTAGAGGCGCTCACCGGAGAAACCGACGACTTCGGCATCCACCTGCTGGCCGCCGGGGGTGACCACGCGGCAGGAGACGCCGGTGGCGAGCTTGAGGCCGGAGGCTTCCATGACCAGGCCGGCGACGCGGGTGAGGCGGCCGCTGGCGCGCCAGGGGGTGATCTGGGAGACCGCTTCCTGGCAGTCGCGCAGGTAGGCCACCAGCGCGGCGGGGCGAGTCAGTCCATCCATTGGGAGTCGCTGCCGAGACAGCTCACGATCTCGCGCCAGCGGGTTTCGAGGGTGGCATCGAGTTCGCTGTGGGCGCTTTCGATGCGGAAGCCGCCGCGCGCGAGATTGGCGTCTTCCAGCACTTTCCAGGGCAGATGGCTATATTCCCGCGCCAGCCAATCGTTCACGATGGGCACGTCGTCCGGATGCGCGACGATCTTGTGGTGGCCGGAGAGGGTGGGCAGGGACTGCAGGGCCTCGCGGATGACATCGAGGATGCCTTCGGGTCTGGCCTGGAGGCTGGCGCGCAGCATCTGCCTGGCGACATGCAACGCCAGGTCGAGCACCTCGCGGGCGATGGCTTCATCCTGACGCAGGCCCTCGACCGCGAAGGCGTCCGCCAGTTGCCGCAGGCGTTCCACATCGGCCTCGCCGCTGGCGAAGCCGTCCTGGTAACCCGCTTCTCGGCCTTCCTTGAAGCCGAGATCATGGCCTTCCTGCCAGGCTTCCTGCTGGATGCGTTCGATGTCCTCGGCGGTGGGCAGGGGGATGCTGAGGACCGGTTCCGGCTCGGGCGGCGGCGGCGCATCCTCGACGGGTTCGGGTTCGACGCTGGCGGCGTCGAAGCTGCCGAGTTCCCAGCGCTGGTAGGCGGTGAGCTGTTCCTTGGGGATGACGCGGGACATGGTTCAGGCCGGGCGGGTCGCGGGGGTCATTCGACCAGGCCTTCGTCGCCGCCCTTGCCGCCCAGGATGATCTGGCCTTCGTCGACCAGCTTGCGCACGATCTTGAGGATTTCCTTCTGTTCCGCCTCGACTTCGGAGAGTCGCACCGGACCTTTCGATTCGAGGTCTTCCTTGAGCGCCTCGGCGGCGCGGCTGGACATGTTCTTGAAGATCTTGTTCTTGAGTTCTTCGGTGGTGCCCTTCAAGGCGATGATCAGGGTCTCGGACTGCACCTCGCGCAGCAGCATCTGCACCGAGCGGTCATCCAGATCGAGCACGTTGTCGAAGGTGAACATCTGGTCCTGGATCTTCTGCGCCAGATCGGCGTCGTGTTCACGGATGTTGGCCAGCACCGAGGCTTCGATGGCGCCGCCCATGTAGTTGAGGATGTCGGCCGCGGTCTTGATGCCGCCGAGGCTGCCTTTCTTGCCGACCTCGCCGCCCGCGAGGAGTTGGGTGAGCACTTCGTTGAGCTCGCGCATGGCCATCGGCTGGATGCCTTCCAGGGTCGCGATCCGCACCATCACGTCGTTGCGCAGACGCTCGGAGAGGAGATTGAGGATCTCGCTGGCATGGTCGCGATCCAGGTGCACCATGATGGTGGCGATGATCTGCGGATGCTCGTTGCGGATCATCTCCGCCACGGTGGCGGCGTCCATCCACTTCAGGCTCTCGATGCCCGCGCTCTCGTTGCCTTGCAGGATGCGGTCGATCAGGTGCGCGGCCTTGTCGTCGCCCAGCGCCTTCTTCAGCACGGAGCGGACGTATTCGTCGGAGTCGGCCAGGTCGATGCGGCCTTCGGTCTGGTCATGGAAATCGCGCAGCACCGATTCGATCTGCTCGCGGCTGACCTTGCCGACACCGGCCATGGCCGTGCCGAGTTTCTGCACGTCCTTCGGGCCGAGATACTTGAACACCTCGGCCGCTTCCTCGTGTCCCAGCGCCAGCATCAGGATGGCGGTCTTGTCGAGTCCGGCGTCTTCACTCATCGCGGTTCATCCCTGGGTCTCATTCCTTGGCCATCCATTCCTTGACGATCTCGGCCGTGAGCTTGGGATTGGCCTTGGCGAATTCCCGTACCTTGGCCAGGATTTCAGCATAGGTATCCGCCGGCGCCGCGACAATCGGCTTGCCGTCGGCGCCATAGAGCACGCCGTCCTCGCCCAGCACGCCTTCGGCCGCCGCCCCGCCCTCGCCCGCCGCCCCGCCCTCCTCGGGCGCCGGCTCGGGCGGCTTCACCAGATCGCGCAGCATCGGCCGCAGCACGCCGAACACCAGGTAGAAGGCGAGACCGAAGATGATCAGGTTCTTGAGCAGATCCTTGGCCAGGGCGACGTTGTCCGGGTCCTTCCACAACGGAATTTCGGCTTCTTCCTTGGCGTCGGTGAAGGCCGCGTTGACCACGTTGA
>CAZONS010000167.1:0-7584 GCA_964581195.1 uncultured Thiobacillus sp.
CCGCCAGCCGCCATGCCATCGGCACCGGCGTCATGGGTGGCATGATCGCCGCCACCGTACTCGCCGTGTTCATCGTGCCCCTGCTCTACCTGGGCGTGCGCCGCCTGTTCCCGGGCCCCATCCGCTATCACGGCGCCGCCGAACATGGAGACGGTCATGAATAAGCTACTGCTTGCCTTCCTGATCGCCAACCTCGCCGGCTGCGTTGCCATGCCGACGCTGCGGAAGGCTCAGCCCGACCTGCCGGAGGCGTGGTCGGCCGCTCCCGCGACAGCGCCCGCCACCACAAGCGAGGTGACCGCTCGCATGGCATCGTGGTGGGGTGAATTCAACGACCCCGCGCTCACCGCGTTGATCGACGAGGCGCTCGCCCACAACAGCGACATCCTACTTGCCGCCGCCCGCATCGAGGAAGCGCGTTTCAACCTCGACCTTGCGGAAGCGGACCGCTCTCCCAGCGCCCAACTCGATGCCGGAGCCGGACGCACCCGCGCCACCGAAAAAGGCAGCTTCCCGCCGCCCAACCCGATCAACAGCAATTTTCAGGTCAATGCCCAGGCCGCCTACGAGGTCGACCTGTGGGGCCGATACCGCCAGGCCAGCGCCGCCGCCCGCGCCGAACTGCTGGCCACGGAATACGCCCGCCAGGTGGTTCACGCCAGCCTCGCAGGTGGTGTCGCCCGGGCCTATTTCCAGCTGACCGCCCTGGATGCCGCGTTGGCGCTCACGGATGACACGCTGAACAACCGGCGCGAAGCGATCGATCTGATCCGCTTGCGCGTCGACGCCGGCCTCGACGCCGAGTTGCCGCTACGCCAGGCGGAAGCCGAACTGGCCGCGGTGGAAGCCAGCCGCGCCGAACTGGAGCGACAACTGCGTCTCCAGGAGACCGCGCTCGCCCTGTTGCTTGGCCGTTCGCCACGTGGCCTGGTGAGCGACCCGGTGACGCGCGGCAAGACGCTGGAGGCCCTGACGCCGCCGCCCGCCATTCCCGCCGGCCTGCCTTCCGACCTGCTCACCCGTCGCCCCGACATCCTGCAGGCAGAGCAGTTGCTCGCCGGTGCCGAGGCGCGGATCCTGAAGACCAAGGCCGCGATCTATCCCTCGCTGTCGCTCACCGCCAACCTGGGCAGTGAAAGCAAGTCGCTCTCCGACCTGTTCAGCGGTCCCGCCACCATCTGGGGCCTGGGTGCGAGCCTGGTCCAGACGCTGTACAACGCCGGCCGCACCGAGGCGACCCTGAAAGGCGACGCCGCGCGCCAGGAACAGGCTCTGCTGGCCTATGAGCAGACCCTGCGTGTCGCCTTCAGGGAAGTGCTCGATGCCTTGATCGCCAGTCGTCAGGCAGGCGAGAGCGAAGCCGCTGAAAGCCGCCGCGCGCGGGCCTTGGCGCGCGCCGCCGAACTGGCTGGTCTCAGGTACCAGAACGGGGTGACGAATTATCTGGAGGTGCTCGACGCCCAGCGCAACCTGTATCAGGCGGAACAGAATCGCATCAATGCCCGTGGCGCCCGCCTGGCGGGCGCGGTCGATCTGTTCAAGGCGCTCGGTGGCGGCTGGAGCGGAGCCCGCGTCGGCGGCGAATGAGATCGCGCCAGGCTCAGGAAAGCAGCCAGGCCGCCCCCTCGCGCAGGCGCGCCTCGAGACGGGATTGGGTCAGGGTGGTGGCTTCCAGCCCCATTTCATTGGCGAACATATACATCCCACCCATGGGGCTGATCCAGGTCAGGGTCAGCAGTCGATCCCCGTTTTCACCCTTGAACATCACCTTGTCGCCCAGTTTCAGCGGCGGCAATTCGGCCTTGTGGTCCATGGCGGGGAGGTCCGGCGCGACCAGATTGTCCAGGCCGGAGGGGGCATCGTTCCCCGCGACCTCCCGCAGGCGGGTGACCGGTCCCTCGTCGATCACTTCGTATTTCAGCCCTTCCCGCGCAATCGCCGCGTGCAGCATCGCCAGGCGCTCGAACAGCACATCGCGCCTGGCCAGTTCGATGCCCAAGGCGGCACACCCTTCGTGTATGCGCGCCAGCAGGGTCGGCAGGATGCGCAGGAGCGTGCCGGTTTCGTCTCGACCATGTTTGGGGGCCAGACTCCAGAGCAGGGCATTCACGGTCTCCCAGCCGGCCTTCCAGTCGGCGTGCTGATTGCCCTTGGCCAGGTAGATGCTGGCCAGCAGCCGTGTCCACTCCTGCATGAGGAAATCACGGACGTCCTCAGGGGCGCCGCTGTGGGTCAACTGCAGGTCCATTTCGACCTTGATCTTGTCCAGCACATCGCGAATCGTTGAAGGTTTGGGGGCCATGGTCACCATCGCTGACGAATTTCAACCGGCATTATCGGCATTTCCAAGAACATCTTTAGACACAATATGTTAGCGAGGGGCGCGGGCAAATTAACGCTTTCCCCATGAGGTCGATGCTGTTACCCTTCTGCCTGTTTTTGCCGATCGGGACTCAGTCAAATGAACCGTGTCTTCACCCGCAAGCACCTTTTCCTGACCCTGGCTTCATTGCCGTTCATGGGTGTGGTCGCCGCCTTCGGCATCGCCCCCGACACCCCCACCGAGAACATCCTGCGTGAAATGGTGGTGGAAACCGTCGAACTGCCGGAGATCCATGCCACGGACAGCGGTGCCTTCGACTTCTGGCGTGAAGAACGCATTACCCGCGGCGACACCCTGCAAAGTCTGCTCTCCCGGCTTGGGGTAGAGGGTGAGGAAGCCCGTCAGGCGCTTACCGCCGCGCACGGCAGCAAGGCGCTGGGGCGTCTGCTCCCCGGTCGCAGCGTCCTGGCGCGCGTCACGTCCAGCGGCCAATTGATGCTGTTCCGCTACCTCGTCTCCGATGAGACCCTGGTCACCCTCAACAGGATCGAGGGCGGTTTCCAGGTCAACGAACAACCGGTCGTGCTCGAATCGCGCCAGATCATGCGTTCCGGAAAGATCGAAGGTTCCCTGTTCGGCGCGACCGATGCCGCCGACGTGCCCGATCGCATCGCCTCGGAAATGGCGGAAGCCCTCTCCGGCGACATCGACTTCCACAAGGACCTGCGTCGCGGCGACCACTTCTCCGTGGTCTATGAGGGCTACTACCTGGATGGCCAACTGGTGAAAACCGGCCGCCTGCTCGCCGCCGAATTCGTCAACCAGGGCAAGCCTTACCAGGCCATTTATTTCAAGGACGCGCACGGCCGCGAGGGTTATTTCAATCAGGACGGGCAGAGCCTCAAGCGCGCCTTCCTGAAGTCGCCCATGCCTTTCAGCCGGATATCCTCCGGCTTCAGCGGCGCCCGCTTCCACCCGGTCCTGCAGCGCTGGCGCGCCCACAAGGGCATCGACTACGCCGCGCCCACCGGCGCGCCGGTTCGCGCCGTCGCCGATGCCAAGGTCGAATTCGTGGGGCGCCAGGGTGGCTACGGCAACCTGATCGTCCTCAGGCACCAGGGCGCCTACAGCACGGCCTATGGCCATCTGTCCCGCTTCGGCAAGGGAGTCAAGCGCGGCGGCCGGGTCAATCAGGGCGAGGTGATCGGCTATGTCGGCTCGACCGGCCTGGCCACCGGCCCGCACCTGCACTACGAGTTCCGCATCAACAACGTGCAGAAGAACCCGCTGGCGCTGAAACTGCCCACCACCTACCCGCTGGACAGCCGCTCCAAGGCGATCTTCGCCAGCAAGACCCAGCCCTTGGTCGCCAACCTGCGGTTGCTGCGCAACACCAATCTGGCTTCGATGGACTGATACGCGCCGCCTCACCCTCGATGACGCCGGCAGCCGCCGGCGTTTTTCATTTGGCTCGCCTGTCTACGCCGCGCCTTCCCATCCCAGACACACCATGACTCGCTGAAAATCCGCCGCGGGCGACACGGCGAGGACGAGCGGGGTGGCCGTGACCGGATGCGTCAACCGCATTTCCGTCGCCGCCAGCAGCAACCTGTCGCTGTCGAACACCGCCTGGAACAGGCGGTTGTGACGCCCCTGGCCATGGGTGGCATCACCGATGATGGGATGGGCGATGTGTTTCAGGTGGCGCCGCAACTGGTGCCAGCGCCCAGTGAGCGGTTTGAGTTCCAGCAAGGCATAGCGGCTGCTCGGGTAGCGATCCACCCGGTAGGGCAACTCCACGGTGGCCAGCCGCCGGTAGCGCGTCACCGCCATCTGTGCCTCGCCACCCCGGATGCCGGCGTGTTCGTCGGCCATGCGGGCAAGGGGGTGGTCGATCTCGCCCTGCTCCGAAGGGTGGCCCCGCACCACGGCGAGATAGGTCTTGTCCACCTCGGCCCGCTCGAACTGGCCACTGACCTGCTTTCCGACCTCCCGGTCGAGCGCGAACAGGAGGACACCGGACGTACCCTTGTCGAGCCGGTGCAAGGGCCAGACCACGCGGCCGATCTGGTCGCGCAGGATTTGCAGGGCGAAACGGGTTTCGTGACGATCGAGGCCGCTGCGATGCACCAACAGGCCGGCGGGCTTGTGGACGGCGATCAGCCAGTCATCACGGTAGATGACGGTGAGCTGTTCGTTCAAACCGCGTTGCGCCACTCCGTGTCCTCGCCATCGAACAGGCGGTTGGCTTCGATCGGGCCCCAGCCACCGGCGGCATAGGTGTGGATGAAATCCCGTTCCTGCGCCCAGTACTTGAGGATGGGATCGACCACACGCCAGGCCCATTCCACCTCGTCGAAGCGGATGAACAGGGTACGGTCGCCTTCGATCACGTCCAGCAGCAAGGCCTCATAGGCATCCAGCGGGTTTTCGTCGGCATTCCGAAAGCTGGCGTTGAGCCGGACCACGCGCGTGGTCATGTCGAGACCGGGCTGCTTGGCGTGGATTTCCATGTGCATGCTTTCCTCCGGCTGGATGGACAGCACGATCCAGTTCGGCTCCAGGGTTTCCAGCGGCGTCTCGCGGAACAGTTGCTGTGGCGGATGCCGCAAGCGCAGCGCGATCATCGACATCGACTGCTTCAACCGCTTGCCGGTGCGCAGATAGAACGGCACGCCGCGCCAGCGCCAATTGTCGATATAGAACTTGGCGGCGGCATAGGTCTCGGTGATGGAATCCGGCTCCACCCCCAGCTCATCCTGGTAGCCATGTACCTGGCGGCCCGCCGCGACCCCGGCCTTGTACTGGGCGCGGAAGGCGTGGGCATGGACGGAGCGGCGAGAGATCGGCCGGATGGAGCGCAGCACCTTCACCTTCTCGTCGCGCAGGGCATCGGCCTCCAGCGCGGGCGGCGGCTCCATGGCGACCAGGGTGAGCAGTTGCATCAGGTGGTTCTGCAGCATGTCGCGCAGCGCGCCCGCCTTGTCGTAGTAGTCGGCGCGCTTTTCGATACCCAGATCCTCGGCCACCGTGATCTGGACGTGGTCGATGTAGTTGCGGTTCCACAGGGGTTCGATCAGGGTGTTGGCGAAGCGGAACACGAGCAGGTTCTGCACCGTCTCCTTGCCCAGGTAATGGTCGATGCGGAAGACCTGGCTCTCGTCGAAGTAGCGGTGGAGCAACTGGTTCAGCATCTGTGCCGATTCGATGTCGACCCCGAACGGCTTTTCCACCACGATGCGATGCAGGCCGCGCGGTTTGGCGAGGCCGACACCATCGAGATTCTTGATCACAGCCGAAAAATCGGCGGGCTTGATCGCCAGATAGAACACCACATTCGAGCAGACGCCCAGCTTGGGCTTGGCCAATACTTCCTTGAGCGCCGCATAGGCCTGAGGATCGTTGAGTTCGCCGAGAAGATAATCGAAGCGTTTGACGAAGCGCTCCAGGCAGGCCCCCTCCGCCTTCACCTTCTCCACCAGCAACTTGGTCAAGTGCTCGCGCCATACGCCATCGTCCCATTCACGGCGGGCGAAGGCCACGAAGTTCAGCCCCTCGGGCAGCTTGCCGGCCACCTCCAGCCGATAGAGGGCGGGCAACAGCTTGTTCGACGCGAGATTGCCGGTGGCGCCGAAGATGACGAAATTGCACGGGGGAAGCGGGGTTTCCTGGTCGAACATGGCAGTCTCCGAGAGCCATCAGGCCGGTACCGCCGGCATCCCGGCGGGTTCAACAAAACGCCGGCAAGGATGCCGGCGCCACAGAGGCATCGACGGCTCAGCCTTCGTTCTTCACCGCGTGGCCGCCGAAGCCCTTGCGCATCATCGCCAGCATCTGGTTGGCGAAGTCGCCCTTGCCCTGGCTGGCGAAACGGCTCATCAGGGCCAGTGTCATCACCGGTGTCGGCACGCCGAGATTGACGGACTCCAGCGCGGTCCAGCGTCCCTCGCCGGAGTCGGCCACCAGGGGGGCGATGCCCTCCAGCGTCTGATCGGTTTTCAGGAAATCGGCGGAGAGATCGAGCAGCCAGGAACGGACCACGGAACTGTGGCGCCAGAGTTCGGCGACGGCGGCGATGTCGAGATCGAACTCGGACTTCGCCTTCATCAGCGCGAAGCCCTCGGCCAGCGCCTGCATCATGCCGTACTCGATGCCGTTGTGGACCATCTTGGTGAAATGGCCGGCGCCGACCGGTCCGGCATGCAGCCAGCCGGTGTCCGGGGTCGGCGCCAGAATCTTCAGGAAGGGCGCCAGCCGGGCGAGATCGTCGTCGCCGCCGCCGGCCATCAGGCAGTAGCCGTTTTCCAGGCCCCAGATGCCACCGGAAACGCCGACATCGACAAAGCGCAGACCGAGCCCATGCAGGTGTTCGGCGCGACCTTGCGCGTCGTGGTAATAGCCATTGGCGCCATCCACCAGCAGATCGCCGGCGGCCAGCAACGGCGCCAATTCGCGGATCGCCGCCTCGGTGGCCTCGCCCGCGGGCAACATCAGCCAGACGACCCGGGGCGCGGCCAGACCGGCAACCATCTCCTCCAGGCCGCGGCAGGCTTTCACATTGCCTTCCTCCGCCGCCAAGGATTCGGTGACCGCGAAGTTGCGGTTGCAGGCATGCACCCGCGCGCCGCCGCGGGCCAAGCGCCGCGCCATGTTGCCGCCCATGCGGCCAAGTCCGTAGAGTCCGATTTCAAGCATGTGATCCTCTCAAGAAACGCGAAGGCCGCCCCGAATGTTTCCTGGTTCGTATCGCCGCGTCGTGGCGTGGCGGTCCTTCCGGAGAACTGGGTGGACGAGCATGCGCATGCTACGACGTCTCGTCCCCCGGTGCGTGCTTAGAGTTTGAAGAGGTCGGCCAACCGCTTGAGTTCCCCTGATAGTTTGACGACATCTTCCGCCACCCCGGACGCCTGGCGGCTGGCATGACTGCCATGCTCGGTCATCTGCGCCACCCGCTCGACGTTCTGGGCGATCTCGCGCGCCGCGATGCCCTGCTCCTTGAGCGCGTGATCGATGTCCGCCACGGCCTGCATGACCCGGGTGGAAGCGGTCTGAATGTTGGAGATGGAGTCGCCCGCCTGGTGCGCCAGTTCGACACCATCGGTCACCCGTTTGACGCTGGCCTCCATTTCCTCCACCGCGCGACGGGCGCCACTTTGCACCTTGTCGATCATGCCGGTGATCTGCTGGGTGGAATTGGCGGTGCGATCCGCCAGGTTGCGTACCCCATCCGCCACCACCGCGAAGCCGCGCCCCCGTTCACC
>CAZONS010000168.1:0-7573 GCA_964581195.1 uncultured Thiobacillus sp.
GTTCCAGCACCGCCACGCCCTTCTTGCCCTTGAGGATCTTGCCCAGCAGATCGCCCGGGAAGGGACGGAAGGTGGTCAGGTTGACCACGCCCACCTTCAGCTTGCGGTTGTCGCGCAGCCAGTCGGCCACCGCTTCCGCCTGCACGCACATGGAACCCATGCCGAGGATGAGGTACTCCGCGTCATCGCAGCGATAGGCCTCGACGCGGCTGTAGTGGCGGCCGGTCAGTTCGCCGTACTCGGCCATGCACTGGTCCATCAATGCCGGGATGTGCTCGAAGAAATAGGGGCGTTGTGCCGCGGTGGCCTGCATGTGCGCGTCCTGGTTGGCGACGGCGCCGGACACCACCGGCGAATCGACGTCCCACAGCGCCGGCACGCGGCGGCGCTTCGGGCCGTAGATGATTTCCTGCGCCGGTGTCGGCGTGTCGATCAGGTCGTCCGGGCGGCCCAGGAATTCGGCCACCAGTTCCTTCTCCGGCACCAGCACCGGCTCGATCAGGTGGGTGGTGAGGAAACCGTCCATCGCCGCCATCGCCGGGGTCAACGACAGTTCCGCGGTCTTGCGCGCGATCAGGTTGAGGTCGGCGGCTTCCTGCGCGCTCTTGGCGAACACCTGGATGAAGCCGGTGTCGTCGGCGCAGTGATAGTCGTCATGGCCGCAATGCACGTTCAGGGTGGCCTTGGTGATGGCGCGGCAACCCAGGTTGAGCACATAGGGCAGGCGCTTGCCGACCGCGCCGTAGAGCGACTCGTGCATGAAGGCCAGGCCCTGCGCCGAGGTGAAGTTCACCGCGCGCAGTCCGGTCATGGCCATGCCGGCGGTGACGCCGGCGGCGGCGTGCTCGGATTCCGGCTCCAGGAAGATCAGGGGGCGCCCGGAGGTGTTGACGTGGCCGGCGGCCACGGCCTCGGCCCAGTATTCGCCCATCTGCGTCGACGGGGTGATGGGATAGGCGCCGGCGGCGTCGGAGGCTTCCCGCTCGACCAGGATCACGGCGGTGTTGCCGTCGATGGCGTCGCGCACACCGGGGTACTTCACCTTTTTCGTGTCGGCCTTGGTGGACGTGCCCGGCTCCATGAGGTGCATCTGGCCAAGCAGCTTGCTGATGGGGTTCTTGATCATTGTGTAAAGCCTCTCAGACGACATTGGCGCTCACGGGGAGCGCTTCTTTGCGGATGATCTTCTTGGCCTCGCGGCCCTTCTTGGTCGGCTGCTTGCCATCCAGCCAGACGATGGCCCCGGTGGGGCAACGCTCGATCGCCACGGGAGAAGCCAGGGTGTTCCTGGCATAGTCGATCACGGCCAGATTGTGGTCCAGGCGGATCAGACCGGGAGCGGCGTCCATCACGCACTTGCCGCAGGCGGTACAGGCCACCTCGCATTGCGCTTCGGCGATATCGCCATCCGCCCGGCTCTTGCAGGCCACCCAGAGCTTGTGACTCAGGGGCTGCAGGGAAAACAGATCCTTCGGGCACACCTCGACGCAATCGCCGCAGGCCGTGCACTTGTCGACATCCACCACCGGGAGGCCGAATTGATTCATGGCGATGGCGTCGAAATCGCACGACACCTCGCAATCGCCCAGGCCGAGACACCCCCAGGCGCAGGCCTTGCCGCCACCGGACACCGTGGCCGCCGCCCGGCAGGTGGCCAGGCCCTTGTAACTGGCGCGCATCTTCGCGACATGACTGCCACCGGCGCAGGCCAGGCGCGCCACCTGCTTTTCCACCTCGCCCATCGCCACGCCCAGGAAACTGGCGATATAGGCGTTCATGTCCGGTGAATTGACCGTGCACTTGGCCGGAAGGATCTCGCCCGCCACCACCTGCTCGGCGAAGTTGCGACAACCGGCCGTGCCGCAGGCACCGCAGTTGGACTTGGGCAACATCTCCTCGACCTCGCCGATCCGTGGGTCTTCATGGACATGGAGCCGCTTGTTGGCGAAAGCCAGCAGCCAGGCCAAGGCGCCACCCAGGATTGCCATGAAGGCCCCCGCCATCGCCACGCCCGCCAGTGTCTCCACGTCCGCTCCTCGGTCTGGTCAAAATGGTCCGGCATCTCTAGACCATTAAATCCTTAAATGTTGCGCTGCACAGTGTATTGATATGACAGCCACCTTACCGGCCAATAATTTCAATCTTGAACATTGCCCACATTAATGATGCAATGCACAAACCCCTCACCCAACCCAGACCGTAGGGTGCGCCGCGCGCACCATCCCGCCCATCGGTGCGCGCGGCGCGCCCTACCTTTGCTTACCATGCCCTCCGACACCCAGCTCTACTACAAGAACAACCGTCTCAAGCAATTGCGCGCCTTCTATCAGGTGGTGCGCTGCGGCAGCATCTCCAAGGCGGCGGAAAAGCTGTTCCTCTCGCAGCCCTCGGTGTCGCTACAAATCCAGGCGCTGGAGCGGGAACTGGACGTGGTGCTGTTCGAACGGCGCGGGCCGCATCTCAAGCTGACCCCGGAAGGCGAAGTGCTGTACCAGCTTTCCGAGCCTCTTGTTGACGGTATAGACAAGTTGCAGGAAAGCTTCGCCGCCCATTACGGCAGGCTGGAGTCGGGCGACCTCAACATCGGCGCCGGCGAGTCCACCATCCTCTACACCCTGCCGGAACCGGTGCGTCGCTTCGTCAAGGCCTATCCCAAGGTCCACCTGAAGATGCACAACGTCACCGGCCGCGACGGCCTCAAGATGCTGCGCTCCGACGAGATCGACTTCGCCGTCGGCTCCATGCTGGAAGTGCCGGAAGACATCGAATACCAACCCGTGGTGAGCTACGACCCGGTGCTGATCGCCCCGCTCGACCACCCCCTGGCGGCAAAGGCGGCCTCGGGCGAGGAAGTCACCCTGGAAGACGTCAGCCATTACGGCCTGATCCTGCCCCCCGCCCATCTCTCCACCTGGCGCATCGTCAAATACGTGTTCCAGCAACACAACCTGACCTTCGAAGTCACCCTGGAAGCCGGCGGCTGGGAGGTCATCAAGAAGTACGTGGAACTGGGCATGGGCATTTCCATCGTCACCGACATCTGTCTCACCGGCACGGAAAAGCTGGTCAGCATCCCCCTCGGCAAGTACTTCCCGAAACGCAGCTACGGCCTGGTGCTGCGCCGCGGCCGCTTCCTCTCGCCACAGGCGCGGCGCTTCATCGAGATCATGGAAGAGGTGTATCGGGGGTAGGGGCTGGCTATACTTGCCGCGTCTCACCTACGGGAGCCATTCATGGGCATGCCGGAAGCCGCACCGCTTTTCAGCATCGACGACTACATGGCCTGGGAGGCCGAACAGGCCGAGCGCCACGAGTATCTGAACGGCGAAGTCTTCGCCATGACCGGCGCCCGCGACGCGCACAACACCATTGCGCTCAACATCGCCGGCCACTTACGCGAAAAACTACGCGGCACACCCTGCCGCGCCTTCATCGCCGACATGAAACTGCGCGTCGACGCCGCCGACGCCGTGTTCTACCCTGATGTGCTGGTCACCTGCGACCCCCGCGACAAGGGCGCGAACGCCGACACCGCCAAGCGACACCCCAGCCTGATCGTCGAAGTGCTCTCGGAATCGACCGCCGCCTATGACCGCGGCCTCAAGTTCGAGCATTACCGCAATATCGAGACGCTGCGGGAATATCTACTGGTGGAACAGGACCGCCGCCACATCGACCTGTTCCGCCGAGGTGAGGATGGCCGCTGGGTGCTGGAGCCGATCGGCGATATGGCGCCCATCGAGTTACTTGATCCGAGTGTCGCGCTGAGCCTCGACGAGATCTACGAGGACGTGGATTTCACGGCGAGATCGGAATCAGTCGGTCCGCCATGATCCTGGAAGCGTCATCAGAGGTGGGCATTTCCTGGATGTGCGAGTGTCTGGACTGTGCTGGTCAGTTCAATCGCGGGCCATGCTCCCCAGGACTTTCTGGAGCGACAAGAGCATGACACGTGGCATGACGGATACCGAAAAACCCATGGCGGCAGGCGTTTTCGGTTTCCTGTCCCACTGGGTCCCGGGTCGTCGCAACACCCTCGGCCAGTATCTGGTCGTATCCGCGTTGATGGCGGTCGCGCTGGCCATGCGCTTCGCCATTGCCCCGCTTGACGGCGGCATCCAGTACGTCACCTTTTTCCCGGCGGTCGCCCTCGCGGCGGTACTGGGTGGCCTCTGGCCCGGACTATTCGCGGCGGCGATCGGCATGACGCTGGCAACTTACCTGTTCTGGCCACCCTACCAGGCATGGTCCTTTGATTTTCAGCGCCACATGATGATCTCCAATGTGGTGTTCCTGATCGATGCGTTGCTGGTCTGCTCGGCGATCGAAACCATGCATCGCTACTATCAGCGGTTTGTGGCGCTGGAAAAGGAGCAGCGCCTGGCTGCGAGCGTCTTCCACAATTCCGAGGAAGGCGTGATGATCACCGACACCGCCGGCACGATCTACTCGGTGAATACCGCCTTCACGAAAATCACGGGTTACTCGGCCGAGGAAGTGATCGGAAAAAAGCCTGGTGTCCTGCGCTCCGATCATCACGAACCGGGCTATTCCAAAGTCATCTGGGATGCGCTGATCCGGGATCAGCGCTGGGAGGGAGAGATCTGGAACCGGAGAAAGAATGGTGAGATCTACGTCCAATGGACGATCATCAACTCCGTGCCAGGCGTCGACGGCAAGCCTGTCAACTACGTGAGTGTTTTTCACGACATCAGTGAGCGCAGACGCGTGGAGCAGGTTCTGCATGAAAACGCCGAGAGGCTTCAGGCGCACATGGAAAACTCGCCGATGGCGATCATTGGCTGGGACAGCGAGTTCAAGACCACGCAATGGAGTGGCGAGGCGGAGCGGATCTTCGGTTGGAGCGCGGCGGAAACACTGGGCAAGCCGATCATGGACCTGCACATGATTGTTGAAGAGGACATCCCTCTCGTGCAACAAGCCATGGCGAAAATGCTGGACGGCTCGTCACGTTACGTGATCTCGTCCAACAGAAACCACACCAAGGACGGACGCGTCATTCATTGCATTTGGTACAACTCGGTGTTGACGACCGAAGACGGCAGGATGACCTCGGTCATGTCACAGGTCTTGGACGTGACCGAACAGAAGCACGCGGAGATGGAACTGAAGCGCATCGCCCAGACGGACATGCTGACCGGCCTCGCCAATCGCAGGCATTTCATGGAACTGGCCGAGCTCGAACTGTCGCGTGCCTGCCGCTACGGCGACCCGCTGACGGTCATGATGATGGATATCGATCATTTCAAACGCATCAATGACACCCATGGCCACCAAATGGGAGATCAGGTCATTCAAATGGTGGGCAGGTCATGCCAAGAGACGCTGCGAGAAGTGGATGTGATCGGCCGCATCGGCGGTGAGGAATTCGCCATCATCCTGCCGCAGACAGGCAGCGAGCAGGCTGTCGAAGCGGCCGAGCGATTGCGCGAAGTGATCGCCAATTCCGAGATACCGATGAAAAAGGGAATGCCGCTGCATTGCACGGTATCGATCGGCGTGGCGACGCTGGTCGACACGATGACCAACCTCGATACGCTGCTCGGGCATGCCGACAAATCCCTGTATGACGCCAAACAGGCTGGCCGCAACCGGGTCAGCATCCACGCATCCAACCCAAAGCCCGCGCCCGAAGCTGGCCGACATGAGCGGCCGTAGCCGCCGACCCGCGTCAACGGGGCAATCCTCCGGGTTCCGAGAGAAAGGAAGGGTCAAGACCGCTGGGCGGGAATGAACGGGTCCCAGCCCCCACCCTCCCGGAAACCCGGCATATCCGGGGGGCGAGCCCCCCATGCCACCGCCTCAGACCAATGCGTGGTTGCGCCGGCTCCAACCCAGTGCGGCGAGTCCGAGGGCAGTGAGGAGGAGGATGCCAGGTTCGGGGACGCTACCCTGCAAAGGGGTGATCGCGCGCAACTGGAAGGCATTCAAACCGCCACCGAGTTCGCTCCGGCCGAACTGTATCTCCTGACTGATCGTATCGGCGGTAAAGGTGCCGAGTATGTATTGGCCGAGGCCACCGGCCACCACATCGCCAGTGTTCGCGTCACGCGCGGTATTGGGGTCGAGATCGCTTCCTGTGATGCCATCGCCCAGGAAGAGTCCATAACTGAATGAACCGGAACTACCGGAGTCGTTGCCCCACGCCTGGAATTCGTAGGTCTGGCCGACCGTCAAACCAGCCATGGTGAGCACGGTTGTCCGATCGCCAAAGGTCTGCCCCGCCGACGTGCCAAGCAATGATTGGTAGTCTGGAGACAATGCACTGAAAGGCGTGTTCGGTGAGGAGGTGGCGAAGGCCGCCAGCGTCTGCGGATCATGCTCAAAGGACTGCAAGGCGATGGTATAGAAGGTGTCCACCGTCACAGACATGACCGCGGGCGGAGCGGAGGGCACCGCGAATTCCCTGAACGTCACGCCGTTGACCGTGGTCGTCATACCGCCCAGGTTGTAGGCGCCCACGAGCGCCCCATCGATGCTGATGTCACTGTCTCCAGATATTTGAGCAGGACTATCCCAAGTGATCGGTGCTGCCTGAACCGCACTCGCGGCCACCAGGAAAAGACCCGCCACCCGAGTGACGTTGCTCATAAGAATGACCTTGGAGATGCTCATGTATGACTCCTTCTTTCCAACGAACGGTGCCTTGACTCGATTGGGGACACGCCTACCGCACACCGCTAGCAATTATCACGCCATTCTGTTTTTGCTTATATATATCAGCGAGTTGAATGTCATTCAGGCAACCCGGCGCTTCGATAGCCGTACCGCTGTAAAGAAATATGACAGCCATGCACGAATGACCGACGGCCATGAGGTCGACCGGTCTGGGCGCATCCGGCGCTGGCGACTGAACTGATACGACCCCCACCGATCTCCCTGTGGGAACGTCTGCTTGCGACGCTCCCATTTCATGCGTCGCAGCCTGAGCGTTGCGCCGTCGCATCAATGACAGTCATCTTGCACTGGCCCTGAAAGAGGCATGACACACCGACGCAGGCCCCGACCTCCAGATCAGCACTGAATCGTCACGTGCGGAGACGCGGGAGGCGACAGACGCCACCTCTTCATCCTTACAGCCCGTGATACTGCCGATACCACGCCGCCCAGTTGGCGATGCCCGTCGCCAGTTCGGTCTTCGGCTCGAAGCCGACGTCGCGCTTCAAGTCGTCGACGTTGGCATAGGTGGCCACGACGTCGCCCGGCTGCATCGGCAGGTAGTTCTTCTTCGCTTCCTGGCCGAGTGAATCCTCGATGGTCTTGATGAAGGTCATCAGTTCCACCGGCTGGTGGTTGCCGATGTTGTAGACGCGATAGGGCGCGTAGCTGGTGCCGGGGTCGGGGGCGTCGGTGGTGAAGTCGGGGTTGGGGGTGGCGATCTTGTCGAGCACGCGCACCGTGCCTTCGGCGATGTCGTCGATGTAGGTGAAGTCGCGCTGCATCCTGCCCATGTTGAAGACGTCGATGGTGCGGTCTTCCAGGATGGCGGAGGTGAACAGCCAGGGCGACATGTCCGGCCGGCCCCAGGGGCCGTAGACGGTGAAGTAGCGCA
>CAZONS010000169.1:0-7535 GCA_964581195.1 uncultured Thiobacillus sp.
TTTTTTGGTAATTGCTGATTTGTTCTTCTATAAAAACTTGTATGTGGGACATATATCGCCCTGATCGGCGAACTCCAGACCTTGCTCGGCGAAGCGCCGGTACACCGGCGCATCCAGACGGAGACGGCCTATCAGGCGGCGCGCGATCTCATCGTCGAAGCGGCGCCCGCCACCTCGACGGGTCTGAATTGATCGCCGGGAGAGGAGAGACACCGTGAAAAACAGCCTCCCAGGTTTCCGCCTTCTCACCGCCGCCATGGCGTTGCTGGTCGTGCTGCTCAGCCCGCCGCTCCACGCCGCGAATCCACCGGAAGCCGCCAGCGCGCCGGCAACCGTGCAACTGGCCTGGGATCGGGTCGGCTCACCGGTTCGCATCCAGGTCTGAGGCAGACGCAGCCCGTCGCGATGCGCGTCGATCACGCGTAAACGACTGCCGGGCGGAGTCCGGGCCTTTGGGTACGGGTGCCACGACGGTTTCCCGGATTCCGCTGCGCTGCATCCGGGCTACATGCTCTTCATTTCTTGAATCTTTGACATGGTTCTGTATCGACGCAATTTCGTTCCTGGCGGGACGTTCTTCTTCACCGTGACACTGCGCGACCGGCGGGCGAACACGCTGCTGGAACACATCGATCTGTTGCGGGCGGCGTATGCGCAGACCAAGGCAAGACGTCCGTTTCGCACCGATGCGCTGGTGGTATTGCCGGACCACATGCATGTGATCTGGACGTTGCCGGAAGACGATGCCGACTTTTCCGGGCGCTGGCGGGCAATCAAATCGGGGTTTGTCCGTGCCCTGGCGGCTTCCGGGGTGGCGTTGGAACGCAACACCCGTGGCGAGGCCGGGGTCTGGCAAAGCCGGTTCTGGGAACACACGCTGCGCGACGAGGCCGATTTCGCCGCCCATTGCGATTACATCCATTACAACCCGGTCAAACACAGCCACACCGCGCAACCGGCGGATTGGCGGTTTTCCACCGTGCACCGGTTCATCGAGCGCGGGATTTATCCGCCCGATTGGGCGGTGGCCGAGGCGCCGGCCCGCATGCCGAGTGAAGCCGGCGAGCGGTGACAGGGTTTCCGACGGCTGTGACGGCAGGCGGAATCCGGGGCCTTTGGGTTTGGGTGCCACGGTTCCCCGGATTCCGCTGCGCTGCATCCGGGCTACGGGGGGCGCGGCAGGTAGCCCGGATGCAGCCCATTGCGATGCGGGTCGATCGCACGCAAACGCTTGCCGGGCGGAATCCGGGGCCTTGGGGTTCGGGTGCCACGACGGTTCCCCGGATTCCGCCGCGCTGCATCCGGGCTACGGGGGGCGCGGCAGGTAGCCCGGATGGAGCCCATTGCGATGCGGGTCGATCGCACGTAAACGCTTGCCGGGCGGAATCCGGGGCCTTTGGGTTTGGGTGCCACGGTTCCCCGGATTCCGCTGCGCTGCATCCGGGCTACGGTGGCGCGCGGGCTGGAGCGTCTGGCCGCAGGGTTGATTGTGCACTGCAATAAGCGTTTAATGCCCTGCAACGAAACCGGGCCGAGTCAGCCCGAGAGGACGGAGAATGAAGCCATCGCGCCCCTATTTTCTTGATCTCGCCGCCATCCGTCTGCCCATCGGCGGCATGGTCTCCATCCTGCATCGCGCCAGTGGCGCCGTTCTCGCCCTGGCGGTGCCGGGCCTGCTCTATACCCTGATGCTCAGTCTGCGTTCGCCGGAAGACTTTCAGGGGGTGCGCGAGGGCTTGGGCGGTTTCTTCGGCTGGGTGATTTCCATGGGCCTGATCTGGGCGCTGCTGCACCACCTCCTGGCCGGCCTGCGCCATCTCGGCTTCGATCTGGGCTGGGGCGAGGAGAAGGCGGTCGCCCGCAAGACCGCCTGGGCCAGCCTCGTCGCGGCGGCCGCGGTGACCGCGCTGATCGCGTGGTGGAGGTGAGCATGAGTTCGGTAGCAAGAAGTATCGGCGGTGCCCATCGCGGTCTGGACATGTGGCTGGCGCAACGCGCCAGCGCGGTCTACATGGTCCTGTTTCTGCCCGTCTTCCTGTTCTGCGTCCTGAGCGCCCCGGAACTGGATTACGCCGGCTGGCGCGCCCTGTTCCTGCCTCTGGGCATGAAGGTGGCGGCACTGCTGTTCGTCGTCGCCCTGCTGGCGCATGCCTGGATCGGCCTGCGCGAAATCTTCATCGACTACCTGCATTGCTCGCGCTGCGTGTCGTTGCGCCTGGCCCTGTACTTTCTGGTCGCGGTGCTCTACCTGGCCTGCCTGGTGTGGGCGGTGGACATCCTCTGGAGCGTGAGATGACAACAATGAGGATCCCCAAGCGAACCTTCGATGCGGTCATCATCGGCGGCGGCGGCGCCGGCCTGCGCGCGGCGCTGCAACTGGCCGAGGCCAACCTCAAGGTGGCGCTGATTTCCAAGGTGTTTCCCACGCGTTCGCACACCGTCTCCGCCCAGGGCGGCATCACGGCGGCGCTGGCCAATGTCTCCGAGGACAACTGGCACTGGCACATGTACGACACGGTGAAGGGCTCGGATTACCTGGGCGACCAGGACGCCATCGAGTACATGTGTCGCAACGCCGCCACCGCCGTCTACGAACTGGAGCACATGGGCCTGCCGTTCTCGCGCCTCGACAACGGCAAGATCTACCAGCGCCCGTTCGGTGGCCAGTCCAAGAACTACGGCGGCGAACAGGCGATCCGCACCTGCGCGGCGGCCGACCGCACCGGCCACGCCCTGCTGCACACCCTGTACCAGCGCAACATCGCCGCCCGCACCCAGTTTTTCGACGAGTTCTTCGCGGTCGACCTGATTCGCGACAGCGATGGCTATGTGCTCGGTGTCACCGCCATGGAAATCGAGACCGGCCAGCCCTGGCTGTTCGAGGCGCGCGCCACCCTGCTCGCCACCGGCGGCGCCTGCCGCGTGTTCCGCCACTCCACCAATGCCCACATCAATACCGGCGACGGCCTCGGCATGGTCCTGCGCGCCGGCCTGCCGCTGGAAGACATGGAGTTCTGGCAGTTCCACCCGACCGGCATCCCGGAAGTGGGCAGCCTGATTTCCGAGGGCGTGCGCGGCGAGGGCGGCTACCTGGAGAACAAGGACGGCGAGAAGTTCATGACCCGCTACGCGCCGAATGCCAAGGATCTCGCCTCGCGCGACGTGGTCGCGCGCGCCATCGCCCAGGAACTCCGCGCCGGCCGTGGCTGCGGCCCGCATGGCGATTACGTGCACCTGAAGATCGAACATCTCGGCGCCGAGAAGATCAAGGCCCGCCTGCCCGGCATCCGCGAGCTGTCGATGCAGTTCGCCGGCGCCGACCCGATCACCGATCCGATTCCGGTCACCCCCACCGCGCACTACATGATGGGCGGCATTCCCAGCAACATGCATGGGCAGGTGGTGGCGCCGGTGCATACCGGCCCCGAGGAGGCGGTGCCCGGCCTCTATGCCGTGGGCGAGTGCGCCTGCGTCTCGGTGCATGGCGCCAACCGCCTGGGCGGCAACTCGCTGCTCGACCTAGTGGTGTTCGGCCGCGCCGCCGGCATGCACATGATCGATTACCTGCGCGAGAATCCGATCCCGCGACCGTTGCCGCAAGCCGAGGTGGACAAGTCGCTGGCCCGCCTGGCGCGCTGGGACAAGCCAAAGGGAACGGAAACCGTCGCCGGCCTGCGCGCCGACATGCAGAAGGTGATGCAGGATCACTGTGGTGTCTACCGCACCGAGGCATTGCTGCGGGAGGGCATCGACAAGCTGACCGCGGTGGAAGCGCGGCTGCCCGATGCGGCCCTGTCCGATCACAGCAGGCAGTTCAACACCGCCCGCCTGGAAGCGCTGGAACTGGAGAACCTGATGCCCATCGCTCGCGCCACCCTGGTCTCCGCCCTGGCGCGAACGGAAAGTCGCGGCGCCCATACCCGCGAGGACCATCCGCAACGCGACGACGACCACTGGCTGCGTCACACCCTGTATTTCCGTGAGCAGGATCAACTCGACTACAAGCCGGTCAAGCTGAAGCCGTTGACGGTCGAGACCTTCCAGCCGAAAGAGAGGACGTACTGATGCGGCGCGATGAAAACCAGCGGTTGTCACCCCCCCTTATCAAAGGGGGGGGCTTCCTACCCGGTGCAAAGCGAGTCCTGCCATGAAGTTCCGTATCTATCGCTACGACCCCGAGTCCGGCAACAAGCCCACGATGCGGGACTATGAACTCGACCTCGACCCGCGGGGCAAGAAGGTCCTGGACGCGCTCATCGCGATCAAGGACACGCTCGACGAAAGCCTCTCGTTCCGCCGCTCCTGCCGCGAGGGGGTGTGCGGTTCCGATGGCGTCAACGTCAACGGCACCAACGTGCTCGCCTGCATCACGCCGCTGGAGGGCCTCAAGGAGCCGATCGAGATCCGTCCCCTGCCGCGCCTGGGCGTGATTCGCGACCTGATCGTCGACATGGCGCAGTTCTACCAGCACTACCGCGCGGTCAAGCCCTACCTGATCAACCTCGACCCGGAACCGGAGAACGAACGCCCGCAAAGCCCCGAGGACCGGGCCGAGCTCGACGGCCTCTGGGAGTGCATCCTGTGCGGCTGCTGCACCACCTCCTGCCCGTCGTTCTGGTGGAACCCGGACAAGTTTCTCGGCCCCGCAGCCCTCCTGCAGGGCTACCGTTTCATCGCCGACAGCCGCGACCAGGCCACCGACGAACGCCTGGATTTCCTGGAGGATCCCTATCGGCTGTTTCGCTGCCACGGCATCATGAACTGCGTCGAGGTCTGCCCGAAAGGCTTGAACCCCACCCAGGCCATCGGCAAAATCAAGTCGCTCCTCGTGAAACGGGCGTTGTGACGGCTCCCCTGAACCGTGTGCGCTGGCTCTGCCGGCGCGGCATGCTGGAACTGGATGCCTGGCTGACGTTGTTTCTCGAAACGCGCCATGTCGAACTCGATCCGGCCATGCGGGCCAGTTTCGCCCGCATGCTGGAAGAGGACGACATGGCCCTGTTCGACTGGTTCACGGGGGCGCGCGAACCACCCGCCGAATTCAAGGCTGTGGTGGATGCCATCAAAACAACCCGGTATTCAAGACCATGAGCATGCCCAACGCCACACTCCAGATCGACGGCCAGTCCATCGAATTCCCGACCATGCAGGGCAGCATCGGTCCCGCCGTCGTCGACACCCGCGCACTCGGCAGCCACGGTTATTTCACCTATGACCCCGGCTTCCTCTCCACCGCCAGTTGCTCCTCCAGCATCACCTACATCGATGGCGATGCGGGCCTGCTCTACTATCGCGGTTACCCCATCGAACAGCTCGCGGAGCGGTCCGATTTCCTGGAAACCGCCTATCTGCTCTGGCATGGCGAACTGCCCAACGCCGCCGAGAAGTCCAATTTCGATGCCCTGGTGACCCGGCATTCCATGCTGCACGACCAGATGAACCATCTGTTCCGCGGCTTCCGTCGCGACGCCCACCCGATGGCGGTGATGGTATCCATCATCGGCGCCATGGCCGCGTTCTACCCGGAAAGCGCCGATGTCGCCGACCCGCACCAGCGCGAGATTTCCATGTTCCGCCTGCTCGCCAAGGTGCCGACGGTGGCGGCCTGGTCCTACAAGTACAACAAGGGCGAGCCGTTCGTGTATCCGCAGAATCACATGGGCTACGCGGAGAACTTCCTGCACATGCTGCACGCCAATCCGTGCGAGTCCTATGTGCCCAATCCCGTACTGGCGCGCGCGCTCGACCGCATCTTCATCCTCCATGCCGACCACGAGCAGAATGCTTCCACCTCCACGGTACGCATGGCCGGCTCCAGCTACGCCAATCCTTTCGCCTGCATCGCGGCGGGCACCGCCTGCCTGTGGGGGCCGCTGCACGGCGGCGCCAACGAAGCCGTGCTGGCCATGCTGGAGGAGATGGGGCACGTCTCGCGCATCGGCGAATTCGTCGATCGGGCCAAGGACAAGGCTTCCGGATTCCGCCTCATGGGTTTCGGCCACCGCATCTACAAGAACATGGACCCGCGCGCGGCGATCATGCGCCAGACCTGCTACGAGGTGCTCGACGAACTCGGTCTGCATGACGACCCGCTGTTCAAGATGGCCCTGAAACTGGAACAGATCGCGCTGGAGGACGAGTACTTCGTCGAGAAGAAGCTCTACCCCAACGTCGATTTCTATTCCGGCATCGTCCTGCGCGCGCTGGGCATTCCCACCTCCATGTTCACCGCCATCTTCGCGCTCGCCCGTACCGCCGGATGGATCGCGCAGTGGAGCGAGATGATCGACAGCCCTGGCCACAAGATCGCGCGTCCGCGCCAGCTCTACACCGGCCCGCAGCGCCGCGATTTCGTGCCGATCGATCAGCGCGCGGGGCGTGTGTGAAGCTCATGTTGCAGTGCAATGTTGCGGATGGGCGACTCGCCTCCCTGAATATCCTTTTCGGGTCATCGCCCTGGTTGCCTCGGTCTTCGGAATATTAGAAGATGCTTATGACGCTGGCGCCAACGCTTACCTCCCTAAGTGTTGTCAGCGTCGTCTCCTCCATCCTCCTTCTAAGGTGGATTTAGCCCGGCCCGTTGGCCGGGCTTTTTTTTGGTGCGCCCGGCTGGTCGCCGCACCCGCGTACTGTCTCACGCCAAACGGCCCATGGGCCGCGCCGGACGCTCATTTCCTCGCCTTGCGGTCGAGTTCGCGCAGATAGGCCAGGCGTTCGCCGATCTTGCCTTCCAGGCCGCGCGGGGTGGGGCGGTAGAAGCGCGGTGGCGAGGCGAGTTCCTCGGGGAAGTAGTGCTCGCCGGCGGCGTAGGCGTCAGGCTCGTCGTGGGCATAGCGGTAGGCGTGGCCATAGCCGAGTTCCTTCATCAGCCGGGTGGGTGCGTTGCGCAGATGCACCGGCACCGGGCGCGAGCCGTCTTCCTTGACGAAGCCGCGCGCCTGACCCCAGGCGACGTAGCCGGCGTTCGACTTGGGCGCGCAGGCCAGGTAGATCACGGCCTGGGCGAGGGCGAGCTCACCTTCCGGGCTGCCCAGGCGTTCGTAGGTCTCGGCGGCATCCAGGGCGAGACGGGCGGCGCGCGGGTCGGCCAGGCCGATGTCCTCCCAGGCCATACGCACGATGCGCCGCGCCAGGTAGCGCGGGTCGGCGCCACCGTCGAGCATGCGCGCGAACCAGTACAGCGAGGCGTCCGGGTCGGAGCCGCGCACGCTCTTGTGCAGGGCTGAAATCTGGTCGTAGAAGGCGTCGCCGCCCTTGTCGAAACGGCGCAGCGAAGGCGACAGGGCCTGCGTGGCGAAGGTTGCGTCGACCTGTTCCACCTCGGCGCCGCGCGCCGCCACCGCCAGTTGTTCGGCCAGATTGATGAGACGACGGCCGTCGCCGTCGGCATAGGCCACCAGCAGACGCTTCACCTCGGCGTCCGCCTTCAGGTCGAGTCCATGCGTCAGGACGCGTTCGAGCAGGGCGGCGAGCTCGTCCTCGGCGAGGGCGGTGAGGACATAGACCTGGGCGCGCGAGAGCAGGGCGCCGACCAC
>CAZONS010000170.1:0-7528 GCA_964581195.1 uncultured Thiobacillus sp.
GCGCGCGTGCCGAGCGCGCGCGCCGTCCCGCGCTGTACGGCCGCCCCGGCGACGATCGGGCAGTCCGGTCGTGTCCATCCGCGGACACCGTGCTTGTTAGCATTTCTTCTAAAGTTCTCCAGTCCATTGCCGAAATTACGGGCAATACCCACACAGGCAAACATCCACCATGTTCGACAATCTGAAAATCTCTCACCGCTTGTGGCTCATTTCGGCGCTCGCGGGAAGTTTGTTCGTCATTTCCGTCGTGGTCGGTTTCATGGGCTTGTCTTCCGCTGAACGTTCCCTGAAGTCAGTGTTCGAGGACAGGGCGGTGCCGATGCATGATCTCTCGCGGGTGGGGACGCTCATCCAGGAAAACGCCGGGCATATCCTGAAGGCGTTTCAGCATGACCCCAGTGGCACCCTGTATGCGGTACATGACCATCCCCTCGAGATGCATCTGGACGCGATGGCCAAGAACAAGACCGAAATCGACGCCATGTGGGAAAAATACATGGCCACCTACCTCACCGATGAAGAGAAGGTGCTGGCGGCCGATTTCTCCAGCAAGCGCGATGCCTGGGTGGCCAAGCTGATCGAGGCGCGGGACGCGGTCAAGGCCGGCAACTACAGCACCGCCGCGATGGCGAGTTTTCTCCAGGCTGGCCGCGAGGAGGGCGCCGCCGCGCAGCATGCGCTGGACGCGTTGATGACCTACCAGGAGACCGTTGCCCGTCAGGAATACGAGACCGCGAAAGAACGGGCAAGCAATACCCTTTGGCTGTTCACTGTATTGATCGTGGTGGGCGTCGTCGGTGTGATGGGCCAGTCCTACCTCACCATCCGCCGCATCACCGGCAGCCTGCACGAAGCCGGCGCTCTGGTCGAAGCCATCGCGGCGGGCGATCTGACCCGGCCCGTGCCGCGCGCGGGACGCGATGAGATCGGGGTCATCCTCGGCAAGCTCGCAAGCATGCAGGGCAGTCTGCGCGAGTTGATCGGCGCGGTGCGCGGCAATGTGGAGACACTCAATTCCGCCGCGATGGAGCTGTCGTCGGCATCCTCCAGCACGGCCCGCGCCAGCGAGTCGCAGTCGGAGGCCGCGTCCGGCATGGCGGCATCCGTGGAAGAACTCTCGGTTTCCATCGACCAGGTGGAAGAACACGCCCGCGAGGCTCGCGGTGTCACCCAGACCTCAGGCAGCCAGTCGGAGGAGGGGGGACGCATAATCCACCAGACCGCCGAGGAGATGCGCAACATTGCCACCGCGGTCACCGCCACCGCCGACACCATCCGACAGCTGGAAAACTTCTCCAGCCAGATTTCCAGCATCGTCAATGTCATCAAGGACATCGCCGACCAGACCAACCTCCTCGCGCTCAACGCGGCGATCGAGGCGGCGCGCGCCGGCGAGCAGGGGCGAGGTTTCGCGGTGGTGGCCGACGAGGTGCGCAAGCTGGCCGAGCGTACCGGCAATTCCACCCAGGAGATCGCCGGCATGATCGGCAAGATCCAGCAGGGCACGCAACGCGCCGCCCAGGAAATGGAATCCGGCGTGCAGCGGGTCAACGAGGGGGTCAGCCTGGCGCACAAGGCGGGCGATTCCGTGATCGGCATCCGCGCCAGCGCGGAGCAGGTCACGCGCGCGGTGGATGACATCAGCCTGGCGCTCAAGGAGCAGGCGGTCGCCGCGCGTGATATCGCGCAAAAGGTCGAACGCATCGCCCAGGGCGCCGAGGAAAGCAGCGCGGCGGTCAGTCAGACCGCCGCCTCGGCCGACCAGTTGCGCATCCTCGCGAGCGATCTGCAGAAGCTGGCCGGACGTTTCCAGGTGTGATGCGCGTCAACCGGCGGGCGTCGCGCGGTCGACGCCCGCCGGTTCCGTGCGCGGCCGGCGTGAACGAGCCGCCGCGCGCATCGGCCACTGAGCGCGCCTTGCCTGCCGACCCGAAAAACGCATACTCGGGCGCGTTCAACCCAGGATAATCCACGGTCTTCCGCACAAGCCACCCCGCATGCAAACCTATCCCACCCTGGCCGCCATCGATCTCGGCTCCAATTCCTTTCATCTTCAGGTCGGGCGGGTGGAGGGCGAACAATTGTTCTACCTCGATGCGATCAAGGAGTCCGTGCGTCTTGCGGGCGGTCTCACCGCCAACAAACATCTGGATGGCGCCTCGCAGCGTCGAGCCCTGAGCTGTCTGGCGCGCTTCGGCGAGCGCCTGCAAGGCATGCCTTCAGGCGCGGTTCGGGCGGTCGGAACCTCCGCGTTGCGGGTGGCCAGAAACGCGCCGGAATTTCTCGACAAGGCGCGCGCCGCGCTCGGTTTCGACATCGAAATCGTTGCTGGCCGCGAGGAGGCGCGCCTGATCTATCTGGGTGTGTCCCACAGCCTGCCGTTGAATCCGGAGCCACGTCTGGTGGTGGACATCGGCGGCGGCTCCACCGAGTGCATCATCGGCACGGGCTACGAAGCGCGGGAGCGGGAGAGCCTGCGCATGGGCTGTGTGGTGTTCAGCAATCGTTTCTTTCCCAAGGGGAGCATCGACAAGGCCGCCATGAAAGCCGCCGAGATCGCCGCGCGGATCGAGACGCGCATGGTCGCCGGAGCATCCTTCGCCAACGGGGGCTGGACTGAGGCCGTTGGTTCCTCCGGTACCGCCCGCGCCCTGGGCGATATCTGCCGCCAGAACGGACATTCCGATGGCGCCATCACCCTGGCTGGCCTCAGATGGTTGCGCGAACACCTGATCAAGCTGGGTGACATCGATCGCCTGGAGATTGCCGGTCTGAAATCGGATAGGCGCCCGGTCATCGTCGGCGGCCTCGCCATCATGCTGTCTCTGTTCGAGGAACTGGGCATCGAACGGATGACCGTGGCGCAAGGCGCCATGCGCGAAGGCATCCTGTGGGATCTGCTCGGACGCGTCCACGATCGTGACATGCGTGAAGTGACCGTCAGCCAGTTTCAGCGCCGTTATCAGATGGACATGGCGCAGGCGCGGCGGGTTGAAAGCCTGGCGGCGGCCCTGTTTGCAATGCTGACGCAGGATGAGGACGCAGCGCGTCGTCTTGCCTGGGCGGCGCGATTGCACGAGATCGGCATTTCCATCGCCCATTCCGGGTTCCACAAGCATGGCGCCTATATCCTGGAAAACGCCGACATGCCCGGCTTCTCCCGCCGCGATCAGGTCGAACTGGCCCAACTGGTTCGCGCCATGCGCGGGAGTCTCGACAAGCTGGGAATCGCGGCGGGATCCGCCGTCTGGCCGCTCATCCTGTGCCTGCGCCTGGCCCTGCTGTTCAACATGAGTCGCAGCGAGGCACCGGTACCGCCGCTCACGTTGCGCTGCGATGCGGGCATCTGTCGGCTGGAGGTCGCCTCCGCCTGGCTGGAGGCCAACCCGCTCACCCGGGCGGCCCTCGATGATGAAGTTCGCCAGTGGGAAAAGGCGGCAGCGGGCTTGCGTCTGATCCTGGTCTAGGAGCCTGTCGGACTTTGGGCTCCGATAGCGAAAATCGGCCCCGTCGAGGCCAGTTTTCGACCATTTCGCCGGGGAACAGCCGGCAGGGTGGTAGGGGATTCGCTATCATTGCGCCCCTTTGGTCAGCAGCACCCAGGAGTTCGTCTTGTCCGACCCCGCCGATTCCAGCGCGGAAACGCGCGAAGATGGCGACATCACCCGCCAGGTACGTCGCCGCCGCACTTTCGCCATCATTTCCCACCCCGACGCCGGCAAGACCACGCTGACGGAAAAACTGCTCCTGTTCGGAGGCGCCATCCAGATGGCGGGTACGGTCAAGGCGCGCAAGAGCGGTCGCCACGCCACTTCCGACTGGCTGGAAGTGGAAAAGCAGCGTGGCATTTCCGTGGCCAGTTCGGTGATGCAGTTCAACTATGGCGACTGCGTCATCAACCTCCTCGATACCCCGGGTCACCAGGATTTCTCGGAAGACACCTACCGGGTGCTGACCGCCGTGGATGCCGCTGTGATGGTGGTCGATGCGGCCAAGGGCGTCGAGGAACAGACCATCAAGCTGCTTGAGGTCTGTCGGCTGCGCAACACGCCGATCATCACCTTCATCAACAAGATGGACCGTGAAGTTCGCGATCCACTTGAGGTGCTGGATGAAATCGAGTCGGTGCTGAAAATCCACTGTGCGCCGGTGACCTGGCCGATCGGCATGGGCAAGCGCTTCATGGGGGTCTACCACCTGCTCAAGGACGAGGTGATGCGTTTCACCCCCGGCGAGGAGCGTGCCGACGGGGAGGTCGAAATTCTCAGGGGCGAGGCCATCGAGAAGTTGGGCGCGTTGTGCCCACAGGAATTCGAACAGATGCGCGGCGAGACCGAGTTGGTACAGGGCGCCGGCGCCAGCTTCCATCTCGATGACTTCCTTCGGGGCAAGCAGACACCGGTGTTTTTCGGTTCCGGTATCAACAACTTCGGCGTGCGCGAGATTCTCCAGGCGCTGATCGACTGGGCGCCGCCGCCGCAGCCGCGGGAAGCGGTCGACGCGAAAGGCGAAAGCCGCATGGTGGCGCCGGAGGAGGTGAACTTCACCGGCTTCGTGTTCAAGATCCAGGCCAACATGGATCCGAACCACCGCGACCGCATCGCCTTCTTCCGCGTCTGTTCCGGGGAGTACACGCCCGGCATGAAGGTGAAACACCGTCGCACCGGCAAGGAAATGAAGATCGCCAATGCCGTGGTGTTCATGGCCAACGAGCGTTCGCGCATGGAGGATGCCTTCGCCGGAGACATCATCGGCATCCACAATCATGGTCAGTTGCAGATCGGTGATGTGCTCTCCGAGAGTGAGTTGCTGACTTACAAAGGGATTCCCTATTTCGCGCCCGACCTGTTCTCCCGCGCCCGTCTGCGCGACCCGCTCAAATCCAAGCAACTCAACAAGGGTCTGCGTGAATTGGGCGAGGAGGGCGCCATCCAGGTGTTCGCGCCGCTGGTGGACAGCACGCTGCTGCTCGGCGCGGTGGGGCAATTGCAGTTCGAGGTGGTGGAACATCGGCTGAAGGCGGAATACGGTGTCGATGCGGTATTCGAGCGTGCCGGCATTCATACCGCGCGCTGGGTGACCTGCGACGATGCCGCGCATCTGGCGGAATTCGTCAAGGCGCAGCAACAGCGACTGGCCCGCGATGTCGATGACAACCTGGTCTATCTGGCCGACAACCGCGTCAACCTGTCCCTGGCGATGGAACGTTGGCCACGGGTGAAATTCCACGATACGCGGGAGCATGGCCAGCAGTTGTAGCGTCCGGCGCCGGCTGGTGGCGACCTTCTCCGCGGGAAGCCGCGGTCCGACGCGGGGTGGGGTGATACAGTCGCGACAAACCCGCCCCGCTCATGGAAACCCTCACCCTTCTAGCCATCCTGGCCGTGATCATCGTGTTGCTGTTCGATTACACGAATGGCTTTCACGATGCCGCCAACATCATCGCGACGGTGATCGCCTCGCGCGCCATGCAGCCGATGCAGGCGGTGGTCCTGGTCGGGTTCTTCGAATTTCTCGGGCCCTTGCTGGGGGGCACGGCGGTGGCCAACACCATCGGCAAGTTCATCGATCTCTCCGATCTGCAGCCCATCATGTCCCTGACCATTCTGGTCAGCGGTCTCGGCGGCGCCATCTTCTGGAATCTCTTCACCTGGGCGAAGGGCATCCCCTCGTCGTCCTCGCATGCCCTGGTCGGCGGCCTCATCGGCGCGATCCTGCTGGCGGTGGATGCGAGCCATGTCGTGTGGGGTTTCGAGGAACTGTTGCGTCACGGTCATCTCACCGGGGTGATGAAGGTTCTGCTGGCGTTGATTCTTTCCCCCATCGTCGGCTTCTGGGTGGGATATGCCATGCACAAGTTCTTCACCCTGCTGTTCCGCGCCGCATCGCCGCGCATCAACTCCAAGCTGCGCTGGAGCCAGTACTTCACCGCCGCCGGCCTGGCCTTCTCGCATGGCGCCAATGACGCCCAGAAGAGCATGGGTATTCTTACCCTGGTGTTGCTGCTCGGTGGTTTCATCCCGAGTTTCTCGGTGCCGTTCTGGGTGATGCTGGCCTGCGCCTCGGCGATGACCCTGGGCATCCTCTCGGGGGGCTGGCGCATCGTCCGCACCCTGGGCTTCGCCATCTACAAGGTGCGGCCCCTGCATGCCCTGAATTCGCAACTCACTTCCGCCAGCGTCATCTTCGCGGCATCGATGGTGGGGGCGCCGGTTTCCACCACCCATGTCGTCGCCAGTTCCATCATGGGCATCGGCGCTTCCGAGCGACCACGCGCGGTACGCTGGGGCAAGGCCGGCGAGATCGTGATGACCTGGTTGATCACGATACCGTCGGCCGCCTTCGTCGGCGCGATCATCTACGCCTTGATCCAGGCATTCCTGCGCAGAGGTCAGCCATGAGTGAACACACCTATTCCATCGTCCACCGCGTGCTCGACCGCATCTTTCCCAAGGTGCCCGACTTTTTCCTGCTGCTGCACGAGCAGGCGCGACAGGTGACGCATACGGTCGGACTGCTGGCCGATTTCATGGGCACGGGCGATGCGGATATCGCCAAGCAGATCAAGCAGGACGAGCACGCGGCGGACGCGATCAAGGTGAAGAACATCCATACCCTGAACGAAGCCTTCGCCACCCAGATGGATCGCGAGGACATCTACCGCGCCATCATGGATCTCGACGAGATCGTCAATTACTGCAAGGACTGTGTGAACGAGATGGACATCCTCGGCGTGGCGCCGGACAAGTACACCTATGAGATGGCCGCCGCCCTGCGCGACGGCTGCCAATCGCTCAGCCAGGGTTTCACCCAGCTCGGCGCGGTCGCCGCCACCGCCGCGCAACATGCCGACAGCGCGCGCAAGGCGGGGCGTCGTTCGGAAAAGCTATACCGGCGCGCGCTGGCCGAACTGTTCCAGGGCGAGGATTTTCTCAACATGCTGAAACGCCGCGAGATCTACCAGCACCTCGACCGCGCGGCGGGACGCATGGCGCATTGCGCCAACACCCTGCACGACATCGTGGTGAAAATAAGCTGAGTGTCCCGGCCGGCCCGGGAAGGCCGCTCCAGCGGTCCTACGCCGGCAGCCAGCGTTTCGGATCGATGTCCCAGGCGGCGTAGTCCTCGTGCCCGGTGATCCTGTCCTGGCAGCCACTCCAGGAGAGATCGAGGATTTCCGGTTTCAGGTAGCGCTGATGTATCGCGTGGAAGATGATGTTCACTCGCGGTTTCATCATGTTGTCGGCGTTCTGTTCCACCACCACGCCCAGGCGGCCGCTCTCCATTCGCACCAGCGAACCGCTGGGATAGATGCCGAGGCTCTTCACGTAGGCCTTCACCAGCGCCGGATCGAAGTGGTAGCTGCTCCATTCCAGCAGGCGGCCGAGCGCGGCGCTGGGGGCCATGCCCTTGTGATAGACGCGGTCCGAGGTGATGGCGTCATAGACATCGACGATGGCCCCCATGCGTCCGTAGAGGGAAATCTGATCGCCCTTGAGCTGATTGGGGTAGCCGCTGCCGTCGAAAC
>CAZONS010000171.1:0-7527 GCA_964581195.1 uncultured Thiobacillus sp.
AAACATTTCCACGACTCCTCGCAAATTATCCAAACATCTGATCGAAAAATTCACCCCCGCCATGGCCGCCGAGTGGACGCAAACCTGATCGCGACCGCCGTGCTTGGCGGCATAACAGGCGTGATCGGCCGCGCTCGTCAGCATATCCGGGCTGCTCCAGCCCGGATTCATGCCGGCCACGCCAATGCTGACGCCGATCTCATAGGCGCGTCCCCCGCAGTGGAAGCGATGGGCCGCGACCGCGTGGCGGATCGCCCAGGCGCGTTCCTCGGCGCTGGCCGTATCGCAACCCGCCAACAGGATGCCGAACTCGTCGCCGCCCAGGCGGGCGAAGCGATCCTCCGCATTCAGGAGTGTCCGCGTCACGCCGACGAACTGGCGCAGGACTTCGTCGCCGGCGACATGTCCGCCGATGTCGTTGACCTGCTTGAAACGATCGAGATCGAGATAGAGCAGGCAAAACGGCCGACCCGCGGCGGCCTGCTCCGCGACGTCGTTGATGGCGGCATCGAAGGCGACGCGATTGAGCAGGCCGGTGAGTGAGTCGTGGTCGGCGCGCCAGGCGAGCTCCTCGGTGGCCTTGCGGATCTTTTCCCGCAATTGGGCATCGGACACCTGAAGTTCAGCCGCCATCCGGTTGATGCCCTGTTCGAGGACCACGAACTCGCCGCCCGCCTCCACATCCACGCGCACATCGAGTTCGCCGCCCCCGATGCGCTCGACCGCCTCGGCCAGACGGCTGATCGGACGCACGATCGCGCGCCCCAGGCGCCAGGCGAGCAAGGCCGCCAGTGCCAGCCCCAGGAGGGTCACGGTCAGGCTGGTGAACAGCACCTCGCGTTGTCTATCCAGGGTGGCCCGACGTGGAATCTCCAGCGCGACGTAGCCGAGCAAGCGGCCGTCCATGCCATGCCTCGGCGCGTAATCCACCTCGATCGGCGCCTGCATCACCGGCGCCGAGACCAGCAGGGTTTCCGCGTCGCGAACAAGAATCGCGGTCTGATCGGGGGACCACTCAGGTTTCAGGCGCGGCAACCCCAGGCGCAGCAGTTCCTGCCCGTCCGATTGCACGATGACGACGGCACTGGCGCCGGCGCTGATCAGGGAAAGGCGCGCCTGTCGCGTCAGTGACTCGAGTTCGCCGACGAAGAGGCCATATTCACAGGATTGCGCCAACTGCCGCGCGACCGCGATCGAGCGATCCTCCAGCGCGCGCTCGATATCGCCCTGGCGCGCCAGCACGGAATACCAGGTCAGGGCAAAGGCGACCAGGGCCAGGGGCAGCATGGCCAACAACAGGACGCGCGCGCGGATGCCGTGTTTATTCAACGTTCGCCCCCAGCTTTCGGCCTGTCTCGCTGGCATCGGGCAACACGATGCCGAGGGAGCGCGCGACATAGGGGTTGAAGGAAATGGAGAACTCGTCGGCATGCTGCGGTGGCGGCAGTTCGCCACTCTCGGGCCGCCAGCGCATGGCCATCCGTCCGCCCTGACGACCGATCTGCGCGGGGGAGGAATAGACGGCGGAGACCGCGCCCGCCTTCGCCAGCCCCTGGGAAAAACCGACCACCGGCACCCGGTAGCGATAGGTGGTCAACAGTACATTGCGGGCATTGCCGGAATGAAACGCGACGGCATCCGGCACCAGCAGAAGGACATCGACTTCCGGCAGGACTTCCCGCAATGCCGGCGCCACATCTTCCGAACCTTTCACCCAAGCCAGCTTCAGGTTCAAGCGCCGCCGCTCCAACTCCTGCTGGAATGTTTTTACGGCTTCGCCGTTCTCGGGCGACAGAACCAGTCCCACGCGCTTCGCCTGGGGAAACACCGCTTCCACCAGACTCAGGGTTCGGCTGGCCGGCTGGTCGATATGGACATGGGACAGCTTGCGGCGCGACAGGGTCATGCCGGCATCGAGCCGCTGCGCGGAAACATGCGGCACCATCAGGGTCAGCACCGAAGCCTGCCCCGCGTGCAGCCTCGCCACCTCGGTGGCGGCCTTCAGCCCGATGGGCACGATCAGATCGCTTTCGGCGGTGAGCGCCCGAATCCGTGGATCATCCAGATCGGCAAGACTCCAGGTCTTGACCTGACGCGAGGCCTTGTAGGCATCGCGAAAGGCGTCGATCACGTCGCTGTAGACGCCGCCCCTGTCGCTTGCGATCAAATGGACGACGCCCTCCGCCCGAGCGGGCGCATGCAGCAGCCAAACGAACAGCAGGAGGAGGTGCCCGAGGGGTATGAGCCGTCGCATCAGCTCCGCCGTGCCTCAGAACTCCATCTGAAACCGGAAGATGCTCTGTCTGGATGCACTCTTGAAATTCTGGGGGTCATATTCGTAATCGGCGCCATCGGCATGTTGCAGGACGTAGGCCAGACTCGCCTTGTGACCCTCCAGTTTGAATTCCTTGGCAATCCTGAAATCGACCCGGCGGTATTTGGGTGGCCTGTTCTTGTCGTAACTGACGAATGCGTCGCTGCGGTAATGGGACAGGCTGAGATCCACCCCGTTCCCGACACGGTGCGACAGCAACAGCGCCACGACTTGCTCCGGGAAATACTGCGACTGCGGATGCGTGGTGTCGATATGCAATTGGGCGTAGTTCAGCACGACGAAAGTATGAGCGGCGGGTTTCCAGCTGAGCTGGGCATCGAGCCCCTTGTGCGTGCTGTCGGCGACGTTGGACATGTAGCGCGTGCCGGATTGCACGTCGATCAGGTTCTTCAGCCGATCGCGGTATATCCGCAGGTCGAAACCGAGGTCGTACTCCGGCCAGTTGCCCACATAGCCGATCTCGCGGGAGAGATTGGTCTCCGGCTGGATCGCGCTGTTCGAGGCGAGCCGCGTGATGGTGGTGGTGCCGCCACCAACCAGGGGGAGGTCGAAGCGCCAGTCGGCGTTGGCCTCCGCCTGCACCGGATTGCGATTGGCGCGGGAGACACCGATTCTCACGGTATGGCGCGGGTGGGGTTGCCAGCTCAGGGCGACCCGGGGGGAAACCGCCGTGCCGCCGAGATCATGCGACTCCCACATGACGCCGGCATTGACCAGCCAGTTCGGATGCGGTCGCCACTCGGCATGCGTGAAAGCCCCCCAACTCCAGGTGACCAGATCCTCGCTCGTATGGAAATAGTGTTCCGAGTTGACCAGATCGCGGCGACCATAGCCACCCAGCGTCATCCGCGCCGTCTGGCTCAGGCTGAGGTTCAGCTGGGTCTCGCCGTGCCAGCGCTCGGACTCCAGATCGCGCGCGTAGGTGGTGCCCGGCGGCACGACGCCGGGATAGACCACCGGTACCGTTTCCTTCCCCAGCAGATGGTTGTGGTAGACCTTGGCCAGCAGTTCCCGGCCCTCGCCCAGGGGTTTCCGATAATCGAGCTGCTGAAAGCTGCTGTCGATCCGTTCGTCATGCTCGCGGGAAACCGGGTTGTAGGAATCCCCCGCGTCGCGCACGCCGTCGAGATAGCCCAGTTGCACGCTCACCACCTGGCCGGCTCCCAGGTCGTAATCACCGTAATAGTTGAACGCGGGTCCGTGGCTGCTGTCGTACAGGGCGGGGAAGCCCTGATCCTGATGCCAGCTGACCGAGACCCGGTGCTTGTTGGCGTCGCCTCCGGCCCAGCGGAACAGATAGTCCTGACGCTTGTTGGCGCCGATCGTGGCGGAAACCATGCGCCCCTCGACCTCGGCCGGATGACGGGTGATGATGTTGATGATGCCGGTCAGGGCATTGGCGCCATAGCCCGCGGCGTTGGGTCCGCGCACCACCTCGATGCGATCGATGTCGGCGATGTTCAAGGGCACGGTGTCCCAGCGCACACCGCCCAGCGAGGCCAGATAGATGGAACGCCCGTCGACCAGCACCTGCATGTGGCGCGCATAGTCCGAGGAAATGGCGTTGGCGACGGAGAAGTTGTAGCCATTGTTCTGGCCGATATAGAAACCGGGCACCAGACGGAACAGGTCAGCCAGGTTGACGAAGCCGGAAGCCTCGATCATCGCCCGGTCGATCACGCTGATGGCGTTGGGCGCATCCTGGGTCGATTGCGCCAGACGGCTGGAGGTCAGCACCACGGGCAATTCAGCGAGAAAATCGACTTCGCTCAGTTCCTTGGCGACCGCCGGCACGGACAGGGACAGGGCGGCCAGCAGGCAGGAGAGGGGCTTCACCATGACGCCACCTCGCCGCATTCCTTTGTCATCCCGGCCAGATAGGCGGCGTGCGCGTCCCGCGCCGCGGAGTCGGCGCGCAGAATCTTCAGCGCGCCCCGGCGCACCAGGGTGGCGGCCTCGGCCTGGGCGGGCGTGGCGACATCGATGCCCAGGCTCTCCTGGCCGCGCGTCATCGCCAGATAAACCTCCGCCAGCAATTGCGCGTCGAGCAGGGCACCGTGGAAGGCACGTCCGGAATTGTCCACCTCGTAGCGTCGACACAGGGCATCGAGGTTGTTCTTCTGGCCGGGATGCAGATCCTTGGCCATCCGCAGGGTATCCAGCACCGTGCAATAGCGCTTGATCGGGCCCTCGTTCATTCTGGCCAGTTCGGCATTGAGGAAACCGACATCGAACGGGGCGTTGTGGATGATCAGTTCGGCATCACGCACGAATTCCAGGAACGCCTGGGAAATGTCGGCAAAGCGCGGCTTGTCCGCGAGAAACTCGTTGCTCAGGCCATGCACCTGCATCGCGCCGGCATCCACCTCACGCTCCGGGTTGAGATAGACATGGTAGGTGGCGCCGGTTTGCTGCCTGTTGATGATCTCGAGGGCGCCGATTTCGATCACCCTGTGCCCAAGAGCCGGGTCGAGGCCCGTGGTTTCCGTATCCAGCACGATCTGCCGCATCAGTTTTTCCCCTTCAGGATCATCAATACACCTTCATTCGCCAGGGCGTCGGCGCGCTCGTTCTCCGGATGTCCGGCGTGGCCCTTCACCCAGAGCCATTCGATTTGGTGGCGTGCCGCCTGCTCGGACAACTCTCGCCACAAATCCTGGTTCTTCACCGCGCCACCGCCCGCCGTCTTCCAGCCACGGCGTATCCAGTTGGGCAACCATTCGGAAATACCCTGCTGCACATACTTCGAATCGGTATGCACGCGGACCTGACAGGGACGATTGAGCGTTTTCAATCCCTCGATCACCGCTTGCAGTTCCATGCGGTTGTTGGTGGTATCGCGCGCGCCTCCGCACAAGGCTTTTTCAACCTCGCCGAAACGCAGCAATACGCCCCAGCCACCGACACCAGGATTGCCCTTGCAGGCGCCATCGCTATAAAGATCGACCAGCTTGTCTTCAACCATTGTTTTTCAAAGAGTTACGTGTAGTGGTACGAGTGGATCCCACCCAGTTCGGGCGCGGCAGCCATTGCCCTTCCCATTTGGGGGCGATCAGACGCATGCCCTGCACCCGTTTGACCGCATGGATGAGATAGACGCCGCCCCCCAGTGCCCACCAACGATCGCCGGCGGCCTCCAGGAATGCGAAACGCTTGATCCAGGCCGCGTGTTCCAGGGGAGGGGAATAACAGGCCATGCGCCCGCCGGCCAGCTCGAAACCGAGGAGGGCCAGCCAATCCTTGAGCCGGGCGAGGTGAATGAAGCGGCCATGCCATGGCCAGTCCGTCGCCTGCCGGTTGATGGCGCGCCGCAGCCCCCAGAGACTGAGCGGATTGAACCCGGCGATCAACAAGCGGCCCTCCGGCCGCAATACCCGTTCGGCTTCCCGCAGCAGTTGGTGCGGATGCGTGGAGAACTCCAACTGGTGAGGCAGGGCCAGGAGATCCAGACTTTGGCTGGCGATCGGCAACTGCTCGGGAATACAGCGCAACGCGCCCTCCTCCGGGCCCGCGCAGAAGCGGTGCGGCATGCGATTGGCGCGCAGGCAGTCGATGCCGCAATGCCCGGCCTGCATGGCGTTGAAGCCGAAAAGATCGACACAGACCGCGTCGAACCATGCCTGCTCGCGCGCCAAGACATATTGACCCAACTCGCTATCGAACCACGTTCGCACAATTGACGCCCTGGAAGACCTGCCGGGACAATGCCCGCATGAAAGTGACCGCCATCCCCGCATTCAGGGACAACTACGTATGGGCCATCCATGACCACCAGAACGCGATTCTGGTCGATCCCGGAGAAGCCGCCCCGATTTTAGCTTGGCTTGAGTCCAGCCACGTCCGACCGATCGCCATTCTGGTGACCCACCATCACGCCGACCATGTCGGCGGCATCCGCGAAATCACCGCGCGCCACCCAATCCCCGTGTACGGCCCGGCGCGAGAATCCATCCCCGGACGGACAGAACCTCTGCATGGCGGGGAAACACTGCGGTTCTCCCTCCTCGACCTGTCCATCCACGTACTCGCCACACCCGGCCATACCCTCGGGCACCTCTGCTACCACGGCCAAGACATGCTTTTCTGTGGCGACACCCTGTTCTCCTGCGGCTGCGGACGCCTGTTCGAGGGCAGCCCCGGGCAGATGCACGACTCGCTCAACCGCATCAAGGCCCTGGCGCCTGATACCCGCGTCTATTGCGCGCATGAATACACGCTGGAGAACATCGCGTTCGCGGTGCGCGTCGAGCCTGACAACAAGGCACTGCGACAGCGATTGGCGGAAGCCCTGGCCCTGCGCGATCAGGACATCCCCACCCTGCCGGTTGATCTCGGCACTGAAATCGCCACCAATCCATTTCTCCGCTGTGAGGAGCCAAGCGTCATTGTGGCCGCGGCGCAACATGCAAAACGCCCTCTTCAACCCGGCCTGGAGGCCTTCACAGCGGTTCGAGCATGGCGAGACGAGTACTGACCCGAGAAGACGGCCTTATATCATTCGTAATAAGAACAGTCACTTGCATTGAGGTGCCGCCCCTGGGCCGGTACCATGTCTCCCGCTCAAGGTCTTTCGACCCGTTCCGACAAACATTTCATGACTCGCCAAGCGCCCCGCACATACCCAGTCCAATGACCCCATACCGACGTTCACTCGCTCCCTTGATCCTGGCCATCTGTCTGACACTGGGCGTCTCACCGCCCGTCTTCTCAGAGACCACAACCAAGGCGCCCGAGTTGAAGATCAGTTATTCGCTGGGCGCGGAAGCCGCCGATCTGGGCAAACCGGAAGCGCAGTCCGACCTCTGGCAGCGCATCAGAGGCGGGTTCCGACTGGCCGAAGCCAACCCCGCGCTCACCCGCAATCACGAGGAATGGTTCAGCAAGCACCCGGGCTATCTGGAGCGCGGCATCGAACGCAGCCGCCTCTACCTGTATTTCATCGCCGAGGAAGTCGAGAAGCGGGGCATGCCGATGGAAATCGCCTTGCTGCCCATGATCGAATCCGCATACAACCCATTGGCGCTCTCGCCGATGAAGGCCTCCGGCATCTGGCAATTCATTCCCGCGACGGGCAAGGTCTACGGCCTCAAGCAGAACGCCTGGTACGACGGACGTCGTGACGTCCTCACAGCAACCACAGCCGCCCTGGACTATCTGCACGGCCGCGGCCTCACCGACGAGACCATCGCCCT
>CAZONS010000172.1:0-7486 GCA_964581195.1 uncultured Thiobacillus sp.
CCAGGCCGTTGGCGATGCGACCATTGGAACTGGTGGTCTTGTTGGGCGCCAGACTGCTGGCGTAGAGACCGGAGAGCGCGGCGCGGTTGCCATTGGTGCGGGTGGCGCCGGAGAGACTGCCGGTGCTCTCGCCCGGGCTGGAACTGTCTTCCCGCCACAGACATTGCCAGCGCTCATTGGCCGCCCAGAGGGCGAAATTGCCCTTGGCGACACGAATGAGGGGCGGGTTGGCATTGTTCTGGGACTTGTCGCTGCCGCTCCCCAAAGTGGCGTTGCACAGGGTGATGCCGGTCTGGGTCCAGTTCTCGATACTCCAGTCGCTGAAGGTGCCGCTGCCGTGCGCCTGCTCCACCACCACCTTGATCTTTCCGGAAGAGCAGGAGTTGGAACTGGATACCAGGCCGTTGTACATGTTGATGCCGGTGCCGTTGACGCAACTCACCGCGCCGATCATGTAGTTCCTGGATGGCTCGGTGCCCGCGCGGATCACCACCTGATCGCCATAAGCGAAGTCGCCGGTCGACGAGACGGAAAACTGCAGGGAAGCCGGTGTGGACGCGGGTATCGTCACATTGCTGCCACTGGATACCGCGGTGGGTGTGGCGGGAGAGCTGAACGGGGTGAGGCGGTCGATGTCGCTACCGTTGTAATACTTGGCGAAGGCGTGCGCGTCGGTCGGCAGGTAGGCGCGCTCCAGCACGGTGATCGCGCTGGTCCCGCCCGCGGCGAAGGTCTGGTCGGTGGAACGCAGGCCGCCATAGAGCAGTTTGCGCACCGCGTCCATGCGGGTCATGCTGGCCCAGTTCAGAAAGTTGCCGCTCCACAACCCGGTGCAGTATTTGTTGCTTGTGGTGGCGCTGGGTTCGAAGCGCTGGTTCCCCGTCGAATAGCTGTAACACTTGTACGGGTCGAAATAGCCGTAATAGTCGACGGCGTGCTTGTACCCCGTTTCCAGTTGACCATCGTCGTCGAGATCGGAATAGTCGTTGTATGCCTTCTTGAAAAGCTGCTGATCCTTGGATACATCCAGCATCACCTGGGGGGGAATGCTTGACGTGATGAACAGGGGGCTGGATGCAAGATCGAGCGCGCGCGCCGGGGTGGCGACACCCAGGAGCAACAGCAACGAGATCGCGACAACCCCCTTCATCGACTCCATGGCTGCTTCCTTGGCTGACTCTTTGATATTGGCCAGACTCATGACAGCCCAATCACCTCCCGCCTTCGATCCTTTCCAGGCGGCGCTCATGACCACTCCTCAAATGCGATAGATTTCCTGCAACGTCACCGTGGTACCCGGGCGGGCGCCTACCGCGCGCACCGTGATGCGGTAGTAGATGCTTTCACCCTGCCCCGAGGCCTGCTTGCGGAAGCCCTCGATCAGGTAGCGCGGCTGCTCCAGGACACCGTTGATGCCGGAGGCCCCGGTCATTTCACCATAGTGAATGGTCTTATCGGCATCGGAGAAAATTCCTGAAGTCTCCCAAACCTTGGCCGCCATCCCGTCAGGCGTGTCGGTGGCATAGCCCTGAGCGCCGTTGTAGCAAAGGCCGTTGTCGCAGGTGCGATTGAAGCCGGTCAGCCCGGTAACGGAGGAAGTGATGTAAGCCTCGGCATCGCGCAAGGCCATTTCCGCCGCCTGGGTAGCCTGCTTGCGATCCTGCCAGGCGCCGGACATGCGTTCCTGCATGAAGGCGGTGGTGATCGAGGAATACCCCAGGGTGGTCAGCACGCCAAGAAAGATCAGGCTGGCGATGAGAGACATGCCGCCCTGCTGTTTCGGGCTGTTGCGGAACTGACGGAAGCTGTTTTTCATGATGCCACTCCTTGTGCAAACCATTGGCCGACTCGGTCGGAGTAAGGTTGCGTGGGAGCGGCGAAGGGAGCGTGGAGGTGTCGTTGACCCTTCCACCATCGCGCGTTCCGAGATGCGGCCCGGCCACCATTGCGTTACTGCTGCTTTAGGTCCGTGGCTTTGCGTCGCCCCCTTTCGGGGGAGTTGCCCTTGATCTCGATCCGAGTTGATTCATTTATAACACAAACAACATAAACATCAAATTTATTTTTAGAAATGTTGATTTTGATGTTTGTCGCGCCGTGCGATCGGCGCCTGGAGCCCCGTACCCTTGGATGCCTTCCGGAAAGGCGCGCGTCCGCTCGGACGAGCAAGGCGCTTCACTGCCCCCGATTGCGCAACTGGTAGGTTGCTCCGAGAACGCGGCGCAGGCGGGTGTCGGGCGCGGTCTGGGTGGCGCCCGCACAATCCTGGTAGGTCTGGGCAGTGGGGCTGGTACCCGGGCTGTGCGCCCTCACGACCGCGCAGACACGAACCGTGCGGACCTGAGTCCAATCGGTGGGCTGAGCGATATAGCGTTCGACGCTGTAATCGCCATTCGTATCGATGCCATAGAGGACCTGGAAGGATTCCACGCCGTCCGCCAGCGCTTCCACCGCGCCGCCACTGGCGCAGACCAGTTCCTCGCTGGTATTCAGATAGAACTCGTTCTGCACCGTGCCGCCCGCGACCGCGTTGCCCTGACAATCGATGCTGGCGTCAAAGCTGATGGCCAGGTAATCGCTGCCGCTCTTGCGTTCATCGACACGTATGGCGACCACGCCATCCTCGCCGGTGATGGGCGTACCGGTGAACTGCAGCTTGGGATCGGTGTAATCGGTGGAAATGGCGACATAACCGGCCTGGGTGATCTGACGGCCGAGGGTATCCATGAGGAATCGACCGGACTCCTGGATGCGGGCACTTTCACCCTGCACGCGAAAGATCTGCATGCTGCCGGAAAGAATGGTGATCACCGAAACCGTCAGCAACAGGCCGATGGCCAGGGCGACCATCAACTCGACCAGGGACAGACCCGCTTCGCGGCGCCTGGCGAACGCAATGCTCATGCCTGGTACCTGAGGAAGAAGCAGCGGGTATCCGCCTGTGGCGTACCGCAGGCGGTGGCGGCATCGGTACCCGTCTGCCAGCCGCTGGCTCCGCCCAACTGCCGGTCATGCCAGCGAACGCCGATGAGGAAGATACCGTCGCTGATTTCGACGACCTGCCCCGTGCCACTGGGCAGCAAGGCCTGGTTGGAGGCATTCCAGCGGTTGTGGTCGAAGCGCACGAGCTGTGTCGGCGTGCAGGTGGTCTTCTGGCAGTCGACCTCGATGCTGGGAATACTGGCGCCGAGGGCATCGTAGCCATCGGATGCCACCGCCACCGGATTGGACTGCATGCGTTCGGCCATGTCCTGCGCCTGCTGCGCCGCCACCGAGGCCAGATAGGCGCCCTGATTGCCGCGCAGGGCGTCGACCTGAAGGTTGGCGACGCCGAGCAGACCCGTCGAGAGCACGACCAGGGTGACCATGATTTCAAGGATGCTGAAGCCCGACTGCGCACGCGCGATCCCGCTGAGGGCGATTCGGCTTTCAGATTGATTCGAGAAGACTTTCATGGTGCCACTCCTTGCGCAAAACCGTTGACCGACTCGGTCGGATTAGGTTGCCATGGAGCGGCGAAGACGACTGTGATCCGTCGCGGGCTTCGCGCGTTCCGAGATGCGGCCCGGCTACCGTTGCCGGCGCTTGCGCTGGCGTTAGGTCCGTGGCTTTGCGTCTCCGCCTTTCGGCGGGTTTGCCCTTGATCTCGACCCGAGATGATGCATTTATAGCAAATACACCAAGAATGCACAACTTTTATATTTATTGCTGTTTTTGCTGTTTGTGACGATCTATGCGTGGGTGTCGATCCGATTTCCCAAATGAGCGGGATTGCTCGCCGTGACCGCACGCTGATCCAGCAGCGCCACCACCTGACGCTGACTCTCCGCCGCCAGGCGGATGGCGAGCAGACTCGCCTGCGTCTGATGGTTGGCGGTGGAGGCGGCAACGGCGGCGGTGATGTCCATGCGTCTACTGTAGCCTCTATTTACCCTCTATTTACCGTTGGTGATGACCGGATAATCTCGCGGCAGCAGCAGCCACATCCGGCCCTTCTGTTTCATGGCGCCGGCGAGGCGGCCGGCATCCTCGCCATAGCCCCAGAAAAAGTCGGCACGCACGTTGCCGCGGATGGCGCTGCCGGTGTCCTGCGCCATCACCAGACGGTTCAGTGGCTCCCGGGCATTGGGGCGGGTGGTGGCCAGCCAGATCGGCGCGCCCAGGGGGATGCCACGCGGGTCGACGGCGATGCTGCGCTCGCTGGTAAGCGGGACACCCAGCGCCCCCAGGGGACCCCCGCCGGAACTGGGCAACTCGCGGAAGAAGACGTAGCTTGGATTGGCGTTGAGCAGTTCCGGCAGACGCTCCGGGTTCCGCCGCCCCCAATCCTTGATGCCCTGCATGGAGGCCTTGTCCAGGGTGATTTCCCCCTTCTCGATCAACCACTTGCCGATCGATCGATAGGGGTGGCCGTTCTGATCGGCATAGCCGACGCGAACGGTCTCGCCATTTTCCAGACGCACACGACCGGATCCCTGCACCTGGAGGAAGAACAATTCCACGGCATCGTCCACCCAAAGCACCTCCTTGCCCCGAACAGGGGCCGCGCCCGCCTCTATTTCCGCGCGCGTCCAGTACGGCACCACCTTGTTGCCCTGCAGGCGGCCACGCAGGCGCAGACCTTTCAACTCGGGGTAGAGCGCGGCGAGATCGACCACCAGCATGTCGTCAGGCGGGCCATAGAGCGGATGGCGATAGCGCGAGGTCGGCGTGCGGCTGCCGCGCAGCAGCGGCTCGTAGTAACCGGTCACCAGGCCTTCCACGCCCCCCTCGGCCTGATTGACCTGCCAGACCTGGAAATGCCGCTCCAGATAGTCGCGGACCTCGCCACTCTCGGGTAGCGCCGACAACTTCATCGCCGCGTCACAGACACCGCTCCAGGCCGGGTTGCCGCGCAGGCCCCGGCAGGATTGCAGCCACGCCGGCCAGGTCAGGGTCAGATCGTCGTCCCGCCAGCCCGGCAATTGCCCCCAGGCCGCCGGTTTCAGCCACGGCATGGCGAGGGGAGCGGGCCTGGCGGACGCCTCCGGCGCCGGAGTCACCACCGGCTCGGGCGCAGCGGGAACCACGACAGGGGGGCTCGGCTCCACGACCGGCGTGACTGGCGCGGGCAGCGGCGGCGGCGGCGGCGCAACGGGCACGACCGGCACGACCGGAGTGATCGGCTCGGGCGGGGAAGGCGGCAACGGAGCGCAGGCGCTCAACAGCGCCCCGGCGATCAGGACCAGCGCGCGCATCAATGCAGGACGCGCGGTACGGAGAGGATGAACTCGGGGACCTCGGCCTCGAACTGGCTGCCATCCTCGGCGACCATCTGGTAGCTGCCTTTCATCGCCCCCACCGGCGTCGCGATGGCGGTGCCGCTGGTGTACTCGAACTGCTCGCCGGGCTTGAGCAGGGGTTGTTCGCCCACCACGCCGAGACCGCGCACTTCCTGCACCTTCTGGTGGGCGTCGGTGATGAGCCAGTGCCGGGAGATCAGTTGCGCCGGGGTCTGGCCGGTATTGGCGATGGTGATGGTGTAGGCGAACACGAAGCGCTCCGCGCCCTCGTCGGATTGCTCCGGGACGAACTGGGTACGCGTGGTGACGGTGATGTGGTACTTCCTGCTGTCGGCCATGGCGGTTCTGCTTCCGGGTTCGCTTGCGGCCTGGGATTGCACACGAATCGACCGGACCTGTCCAGTGCGCGGGGCGCGCGGGTAGAATGCGCGGGTTTTCTCATCGATACAGGATCCCTTTCATGGCCGATTACCAGATTGCCCCCTCCATCCTCTCCGCCAACTTCGCGAAACTCGGAGAGGAGGTGGATAACGTCCTCGCCGCCGGCGCCGACATCGTCCACTTCGACGTGATGGACAACCACTACGTCCCCAACCTGACCATCGGCCCCCTGGTCTGCGAAGCGCTGCGCAAACACGGCGTCACCGCCCCCATCGACGTGCACCTGATGGTGAAGCCGGTGGACCGCATCATTCCCGACTTCGCCAAGGCCGGCGCCACCTACATCACCTTCCACCCGGAAGCTTCCGAGCACATCGACCGCACCATCGGCCTGATCAAGGAAAGCGGCTGCAAGGCCGGCCTGGTGTTCAACCCGGCCACGCCCCTGGACATCCTGGAATACACCCTGCCCAAGCTGGACATGGTGCTGCTCATGTCCGTGAACCCGGGTTTCGGTGGTCAGAAGTTCATTCCCTACGTGCTCGACAAGGCGCGCAAGGTGAGCCAGATGATCAAGGCCGGCGGCCACACCTGCCGCCTGGAGATCGACGGTGGCGTCGGCCCCGCCAACATCTGTGAAGTCGCCAAGTCGGGCGTCGACACCTTCGTCGCCGGCTCCGCCATCTTCGGCGCCGCCAAGGACAGCGACCCGCAGCGCTACAACTCGGTCATCGCGGCCATGCGCGCCGAACTGGCGAAGGCGTGATGCAGCGCCGGCATCCTTGCCGGCGTCTTTTGAAAAACGCCGGCAAGGATGCCGGCGCCACAGGTTCCAGCGATGAATTTCCCCATTCCCCTGAAAGCCGTCGTCATCGACCTCGATGGCACCCTGCTCGACACCGCGCCCGATCTGGCCGACGCCGCCATGGCGATGGCCGCCGATCTCGGCCTGCCGCCGATCGACCTGGCCGAGGTGAAAACCTACATCGGCAACGGCGTGTCCCGCCTGGTCAAGCGCGTGCTTACCCGCGACATGCATGCCGACCCGGCGCCGGAGCTGTTCGCCCGCGCCCTGCCCATCTATGAAAAGCACTACGCCGAAGGCGTCTCGCGCAAGAGCCGCCCGTTTCCCGGCGTCGTCGAAGGCCTGCGGGCCATCAAGGACAGCGGCGTGCATCTGGCCTGCATCACCAACAAGGCTGAACGCTTCACCCACCCCTTGTTGAAAGACACCGGCCTGTTCGACTTCTTTGAACTGATCCTCTCCGGCGACACCCTGCCGGAGAAGAAGCCCTCGCCGTTGCCGCTCTACCACGCCTGCGCGGTATTCGACTGCGAGCCGAACGAACTGCTGCTGATCGGCGACTCGCTCAACGACACCCAGGCCGCGCGCGCCGCGGGCAGCGCCGTGTTCTGCGTGCCCTATGGCTACAACCGCGGCCGCCCGGTGGACGAGCTGGACCTGGACGCGGTGGTGCCGAGCCTGCTTGAAGCCGCGAAGCTGATCGTCCGGAAATGAATCTCCTGGAAAGCGGAATGGCGACCTGCCCACGATGGCGTGGCTGAACCACCCCTCGTCCGCGATTCAACCTTTCCGACTTTCCAGAGAGCCATCATGTTCAACGAAGACAAATTCAACAGCCTCGCCCGCCAGGGCTACAACCGCATCCCGGTCATCAAGCAACTGCCCGCCGACCTGGACACGCCGCTTTCGCTCTACCTGAAACTCGCCAACGAGCCCTATTCCTACCTCCTGGAATCGGTGGTGGGCGGCGAACGTTTCGGCCGCTATTCCTTCATCGGCCTGCCCGCCCGCACCGTGC
>CAZONS010000173.1:0-7457 GCA_964581195.1 uncultured Thiobacillus sp.
CGATCTCGTCGATGTAGACGATGCCGGTACGCGCCTTCTCGACGTCGTAATCACACTTCTGCAGCAGTTTCTGGATGATGTTCTCGACGTCCTCGCCAACATAACCGGCTTCGGTCAGGGTGGTGGCGTCGGAAATCACGAACGGCACGTTGAGCAGGCGCGCGAGAGTCTGCGCCAGGAGCGTCTTGCCGGAACCGGTGGGGCCGATCAGCAGGATGTTGCTCTTGGCCAGTTCGACGTCGTCTTCCTTGCCGCCACCCGGATGACGCAGGCGCTTGTAGTGGTTGTAGACCGCTACCGCCAGGGCGCGCTTGGCCGGGTCCTGGCCGATCACGTACTGGTTGAGGGCATCACGAATCTCCAGCGGGGTGGGCAGCTTGTCGCTGACTTCCGTGTCTCCGTCTTTCTGCACATCCTCGCGGATGATGTCGTTGCACAGGTCAACACATTCGTCGCAGATGAACACGGAGGGACCGGCGATGAGCTTGCGCACCTCCTGCTGGCTTTTGCCACAGAACGAGCAATACAAAAGTTTTTCGGCGCTGTCAGCCATGGTTCAGTCCCGTAAAAATATACCCGAGTGTTTGAGTCAAGTTTACGCCGGTTGGTCCCGGCTGGCCATCACTTTATCGGCCAGACCGTAGGCAACCGCCGTCTCCGCGCTCATGAAATTGTCACGTTCGGTGTCGCGTTCGATCGTCTCCAGACTCTGGCCCGTGTGTTCGGCCAGCAGTCCGTTGAGACGGGCCTTGAGGTAGAGAATTTCCTTGGCATGGATCTCGATGTCCGAGGCCTGGCCCTGGAAACCGCCCAGGGGCTGGTGAATCATGACCCGGGAGTTGGGCAGCACGAAGCGCTTGCCCTTGGCGCCGGCGGCGAGCAGGAAGGCGCCCATGCTGGCCGCCTGGCCGACGCAGAGGGTGGACACGTCCGGCTTGATGAAGCGCATGGTGTCGTAGATGCCCATGCCGGCGGTGATCGACCCCCCCGGCGAATTGATGTAGAGGTAGATGTCCTTGTCAGGGTTTTCCGACTCCAGGAACAACAACTGCGCCACGATCAGATTGGCGGTCATGTCATTGACCGGGCCAACCAGGAAGATGACACGCTCCTTGAGCAGACGAGAGTAGATATCGTAGGCGCGTTCGCCACGACCGCTCTGCTCGACGACCATGGGCACCAGGCCCAGGTCGGAAGGTTCTTGCGTCCAGGGCATTATTTGTTCCCCATCAGTTTTTCCAGAGTGGAAGGTTCATCGGTCACCTGGGCGCGTTCCAGCACCCAGTTGACCAGGTTTTCTTCCAGGACCAGCGCGCGCGCCTCGTTCATGCGCGTGCTGTCCTGGTGATACCAGGCCACGACTTCGGAAGGATCTTCGTAGCTTTGGGCAAACTCGTCCACCAGCGCTTTCACCTGATCTTCCGGCGCGGTGATGCCATTGGCGCGGACCAGTTCATCCATCAGCAACCCGAGTGCGACACGACGCTTGGCCTGGGGTTCAAAAATGTCATCCCGCATCTGGATGTCCTGCTCGCGCATGCCGCGCGCCTTCAGATCGGTCACCGCCTTTTCCAGCAGGGCGCGTTGTTCCATGGCGACGAGGCCGCGGGGCACATCGAAGGGCGTCGTCTCGAGCAGGCCATTGAGAACCTGCTCCTTGACACGGGCCTGGATACGGCGCTTGGCCTCGCGCGCCAGATTGCCGCTGATTTCCTCACGCAATTTGGCCACACCGCCTTCGTGGATGCCCAGGCCTTGCGCCAGAGCGTCGTCGACCTCGGGCAGTGTGGCTTCATGGACGGCGTTCACCGTGGCGGTGAAGGTGGCGGTCTTGCCGGCCAGTTCCTTGGCGAAGTAGTCATCGGGGAAAGTGACGTCGAAGGTCTTGCTCTCTCCGGCCTTCATGCCCAGCAGGCTGCCCTCGAAGTCCTTCAGGGTACGGCCCTCGCCCAGGATCACGGGGAAGTCCTTGGCTTCGCCACCCTGGAAGGGCGCGCCGTCGATCATGCCGACATAGTCGATGTGGACGCGATCGCCTTCCTTGGTCTCGCGCTCGACGGCGTGGTACTGCACGCGCTGCTTGCGCAGAACGTCCAGGGTGCGATCGACATCGGCATCGCTGACCTCGACCACGGGGCGCGTCACCTTGATGCTGGCGAGATCACCCACGACGATCTGCGGATACACGTCGAAGGTCGCGGTGAAGGCGCCATCGGCGGCAGGCGCGAACTGGGGATAACCGGCCACGTTCAGGTTCTGTTCATGCACTGCCTGGGCAAACCGCTGCTGCAAGGCATCTCCAAGCACTTCACCGCGAATCTCGCCGGAATAACGAGCCGCCACCATCTTGAGCGGTGCCTTGCCGGGCCGGAAACCATCCATGCGCACATTCTTGGCAATCTTGGCCAGACGCTTGGAGACTTCGCCCTCGATTTCGGCGGGATTGAGGTTCAGGGTCATACGACGGGAAAGGCCGTCCAGGGTTTCCAGGGTTGCAGTCATGTTATCCACGAGTAATCAACGAGTTATCAAGATTCATACCAAACCGCATTCAATGACGAATTGCTGATAAATCAAAGGCTTTGCCGCCAGAGCCGGCAAATCCTCCTGTCCGGCTCACGCCAAACCGACGCGCATCGTCTCGAATGCGACCAGGTGTCGCTGGTGCGAAAGGGGGGACTCGAACCCCCACGCCATAGGCGCTGGAACCTAAATCCAGTGCGTCTACCAATTCCGCCACTTTCGCAGTGTTAAAAATCAATCGGTTACAACAAATCCATACCTAACGGCAACCGAACCGACATAAAACAGGGCGAAAAATTCTAACACGCGGCGGCGCCCTGCCTTGGATCAAGGCTGGAGATAGGGAATAACTCGTTTGCACACTGGGTGGGGCCGAATACGATGACCCCGTCAATCCTCTCCCGCGATCCTCAACCGCGCGATGTTGGCCGGGAGCGGTACGTGCGCGGCGGCGGATGAAGCCAACAGGTTCAGCGCATCTCCACCTCAGCGCCGCCCAGTCCTTCGACTTCGACGCGGACGCGCGCGGGCAGGCGAATCGGATGCATGCCGCTCCAGGCCCCGGTGGTGACGACGTCGCCGGCACGGGCGCCGCCGACGTGCGCCAGCCACCAGGACAGGCAATGGAAAAGATCGTCCAGCGGCGGTCGACCCTGGCTTTCGGCGAGGAGCTGGTCGTCGGCAAACACGCGAACGGCGCGCGGTGAAAAATCGACCTCGCGCCAGTTCATGATCGCATCGCCCAGAACAAGGCCGCCGTTGAGCAGATTGTCGGCCAGACGCCAGAGCGGGCCAGCGGCCTCCGCGTCGGTCAGGCGAGTATCCACAAGTTCCATCGCGACATGGGCGCGGGCGATGGCGTCGAGGATTTCCGTTCGCGTGGCGTCGGCGGCCAGGTCGCGGCCGAAACAAAGGGCGATCTCCGCCTCGACCCCCAGGCTGAAGAAATCCGCGCGGGCAAACCGGGCGGGGTTGACGGCGACCCGTGACGGGAAGATGGCGGCGGCGGTGGGAGGAACATCCCGCGCCGGGGCGCCGACCTTCCAGGCTTGCGGACGTTGCTCGCCGACCAGCGCGCGCCAGACTTCACCCTGGGCGGCATAGGCGGCCGCTGTGTTGGCGGGCGCGGAATCGGCGGTGGCGGCGATACGGGCGGGCGCGCGATAGGCTTGAATCAGGCGCGCGGCGATGGCTGAGGGTGTCGGCATGGCGCGCCGACTATAGCGCAAGCCCCGCCGCCGCCGCCGTGTCAAGACTTGCCGGGCACACTGTTTTTCCCCATCCTGCCGCACCTTTTCGCTCACCCGGAACCCCATGCTGCCGTCCATAGAAACCCGCATCGCCCAGGAACTCAACGTCCACGCCAACCAGGTCGCCGCTGCCGTGGCGCTGCTCGACGACGGTGCCACCGTGCCCTTCGTCGCCCGCTATCGCAAGGAAGCGACCGGCGGCCTCGACGATACCCAGTTGCGGCATCTGGAGGAGCGACTGGGCTATCTGCGCGAACTGGAGGAGCGGCGCGCGGCGGTGCTCGCCAGCGTCGAGGAACAGGGCAAGCTGACCGCGGACTTGCGCGCCGACTTCCTGGCCGCCGAGACCAAGCAGCGCCTGGAGGATCTCTACCTGCCCTACAAGCCGAAGCGCCGCACCAAGGCGCAGATTGCCCGCGAGGCGGGTTTGGGACCCCTGGCGGAAAGGTTGTTCGCCGACCCGATGCTGTCCCCGGAAACCGAGGCCACCACCTTCGTCAACCCCGATCTCGGCATCGCGGATGTGAAGGCGGCGCTGGATGGCGCGCGCCAGATCCTGATGGAACAGTTCTCGGAGGACGCGGCCTTGATCGAACGCCTGCGCGTCCATCTTCAGGACAACGGCCGCGTCGTTTCCCGCCTGATCGAGGGCAAGGAGTCCGAGGGCCAGAAATTCCGCGACTGGTTCGAGTTCGACGAACCCTGGAAGGCGATGCCGTCACACCGGGCGCTGGCGCTGTTCCGGGGGCGCAATGAAGGGGTGCTTTCGGTCACCGTCAAATTGCCGGAGGAACTGGCCGACGCAAATCCCCCCGGGAAAGGGGGGAGTGAGGGAAGAAGCCCCTGCGAAGGTCACATCGCCGCCCATTTCGGCCTGCGCGATCAGGGCCGCCCCGGCGACAAGTGGCTGCTCGACTGCGTGCGCTGGACCTGGAAGGTGAAGCTCTCCCTGCATCTGGAACTGGACCTGATGAATGCCCTGTTCGAGCGCGCGGAGGCCGAGGCCATCCGCGTCTTCGCCAGCAACCTGAAGGATCTGCTGCTGGCGGCGCCGGCCGGGCCGAAGGCGGTGATCGGCCTCGACCCGGGCATCCGCACCGGCGTGAAGGTGGCGGTGGTGGACCGCACCGGCAAGGTTCTGGATACCGCCGTCATCTACCCGCATGAGCCGCGCCGCGACTGGAACGGCTCGCTCGCGACCCTGTCGCGACTGGCCACCCGGCACCATGCGGAAATCATCAGCATCGGCAACGGTACCGCCAGCCGCGAGACGGACAAGCTGGCCAGCGACCTGATGCGACTGCAACCCGAACTCGGCCTGAGCAAGGTCACCGTCAGCGAGGCGGGCGCCTCGGTCTATTCCGCCTCGGAACTCGCCGCGCGCGAGTTTCCCGACATGGACGTCAGCCTGCGCGGGGCGGTGTCCATCGCGCGTCGCCTGCAGGACCCACTCGCGGAACTGGTCAAGATCGAACCCAAGGCCATCGGCGTCGGCCAGTACCAGCACGACCTCGGTCAGGTCAAGCTCGGCCAGGCGCTGGAAGCCGTGGTGGAGGATTGCGTGAACGCGGTCGGCGTCGATGTGAACACGGCTTCCGCCGCTCTCCTCACCCGCGTGTCGGGTCTCAACACCACGCTGGCCAATCAGATCGTCGCCCACCGCGACAGTCATGGCCCCTTCCCGAATCGCGAGGCCTTGAAGCAGGTCTCCCGCCTCGGCCCCAAGACCTTTGAGCTGGCCGCCGGTTTCCTGCGCGTTCCGGGTGGCGACAATCCGCTCGACACCTCCTCGGTACACCCGGAGGCCTATCCCGTGGTGCAGCGCATCCTGGCCGACCTGAAGCTGGACATGAAGAGCGTGATCGGCAACACCGATGTGCTCAAGCGCCTGGACGCCGGCAAGTATGTCGACGAGCGCTTCGGCCTGCCGACGGTGCGCGACATCCTCAAGGAACTGGAGAAACCGGGTCGCGATCCCCGCCCCGCCTTCAAGACCGCCAGCTTCCAGGAAGGTGTCCATGATCTGAAGGACCTCAAACCCGGCATGCAACTGGAAGGCGTGGTGACCAACGTCACCAACTTCGGTGCCTTCGTCGATGTCGGCGTCCACCAGGATGGCCTGGTCCACATCTCCGCGCTCTCGGAGAAGTTCGTGAAGGACCCGCGCGAGGTGGTCAAGGCCGGCGACATCGTCAAGGTCAAGGTGCTGGAGGTGGATGTCGCCCGCAAGCGCATCGCCCTCACCCTGCGTTTGAAGGACGAGATCAAGCCGTCGCGGCCGGAAACAGCGCCCGGCATGTCGCCGGCGCGGGCAAAAAACATCGCCCGGCAACCGGAGCAACCCGGTGGCGCCCTGGCGGATGCCCTGAGTCGCGCGATCCGGCGTGGCTGAGTGATCAATATGAAGTCGATAAAGCTCAGAATATTGCGTAAGCTGAAAACGGAGCGCGGCATCGACCGCGCCACCTGATCCGTAACCCGCAGGAGAGATCCATGACCGATCGCACTGAATATGTCGAACACCTGAAACAGAATCTCGACAAATGGAATGCCGATATCACCAAGTGGGAAGCCAAGGCCAAGGTCGCGAAGACCGACATGCAGATCGAGTATGAGATGCAGCTCGAAGCCCTGCGCAAGCACCGCGACGAGGCCATGGAAAAACTGAAGGAAATCCAGTCCAGCAGTGGCGAGGCCTGGAAGGACATGGTCAGCGGCGCCGATGCCGCCTGGGCGGCCATGCGCCAGGCTTTGGAAAAAGCGACATCCCACTTCCAGAAGTAGTATGCCGTTTGTGGACTCAAGTCCGCCCCCGCCGTGCCGATAGGGTGCTGAACCGAACACGGATTACGACATGAGTTCCACTGACACCATCAAGAAAGTCCCGGTCGCGCAACTGCGGCCGGGAATGTTCATCCATGACGTCAACTGTTCATGGCTGGATCATCCCTTCGTCACCAACAGTTTCGAGGTAATAGACCAGAAACGAGTGGACGAGATCAAGGCGCTCGGCATTCATGAGGTCTACATCGACATCGAACGGGGCGCCGACGTCGCCGACGCCCCCAGCGAGACGGAAGTCCTCCACGAGATCGACGAGCGCATGGCGGCAATCGCCAGCGAGGGCCCGGAGGAGGTTCGCGCGGTGCCCATCGGCGCCGAAATCGAGCGTGCCAGGCGGCTACACAGCGATGCCAACCGCATCGTCCGTTCGATGATCCAGGACATCCGCCTGGGCAAGCAGATCGAAATGGAGCAGGTGGAGCCGCTGGTGGAGAACATGGTGGATTCCATCTTCCGCAACCAGGATGCGCTGCTGCCCCTGGTTCGTCTGAAGGACCACGACAACTACACCTTCCAGCATTCGGTCTCGGTCTGCGCGCTGCTGGTCTCCTTCGGCCGCGGCCTCAAGCTGGAACGACCGATCATCAAGGAACTGGCCATCGGCGGTCTCCTGCATGACGTCGGCAAGGCGCGCATACCGGACGAGATCCTGAACAAGCCCGCGAAGCTCACCGATGCCGAATTCGCCAAGATGAAGTCGCACGTGGTGCAAAGCATCATCATTCTCCAGAACACCCCGGGCATCAGCCAGATCGCCCTCGACGTGGCCGGCCAGCACCACGAGCGTTTCGACGGCAGCGGCTACCCCAATCAGCTCAAGGGCGATCAGATTTCCCTCTA
>CAZONS010000174.1:0-7450 GCA_964581195.1 uncultured Thiobacillus sp.
GGGCGCGGTCGAGTGAGCCACTGCCGAGGTCGCCGCGACCGAGGGCGGCGCAGAGTTCGTCCAGATTGGGAAATTTGAGCCGGGTGGCGAGCTTGTCGAGGTTGACGTTGTTCAGGTTGAGCCGGTGCAGCTCGCGGTCGAGCAGGGCGCGGCCTTCCTGGACATGGGTGTCGTGATCCTGCTGCTTGAACCACTGTCGCACCTTGGCGCGGGCGCGCGAGGTCTTCAGCACGCCGAGGTGCGGATTGAGCCAGTCGCGGCTGGGGCCGCCCTGCTTGACGGTGAGGATCTCCACCCGCTGGCCGGTCTTCAGCTCGGTGTCCAGGGGCACCAGACTGCCGTCCACCTTGGCGCCACGACAGCGGTGTCCGAGTTCGGTGTGCACGGCATAGGCGAAATCGAGCGGCGTGGCGCCCGCGGTCAATGCAACCACCTTGCCTTGCGGGGTCAGGACGAACACCTCGTCCTGGAACAGTTCGTTGCGGAAATGTTGCGCCAGCTCATGGCCTTCGCCCTGGCCTTCCCCCTCGCCGATCTCCTGTTTCCAGGCCAGGATCTGACGCAGCCAGGCGATCTTGTCCTGGATGGCGTCGCCCTGCGACTTGCCACCTTCCTTGTAGCGCCAGTGCGCGGCGACGCCCAGCTCGGCTTCCTGGTGCATGTCGAAGGTGCGCAACTGCACTTCCAGCGCCTTGTTCTCCGGCCCCACCACGGCGGTATGCAGGCTCTTGTAGCCGTTGCCCTTGGGCCGCGAGATGTAGTCGTCGAACTGGCCGGGAATGGGTTGCCAGAGGCTGTGCACCAGGCCGAGGGCGTGGAAGCAGTCCTTGACGTCACGCACCTGCACACGCAGGGCGCGCACGTCGTAGACCTCGTCGAAGGACAGGTGCTTCTTGCGCATCTTGGCGAGGATGCTGGAGATGTGCTTGGGCCGGCCATTGACGCTGAAACCCTGGATGCCGTCGGCCTCCAGCGCCTCGGAGAGCTGCTTGATCACCTGCTCGATATACCACTCGCGGTCGAGGCGGCGCTCATCCAGCAGCTTGGCGATATGCCGGTAGGTCTCCGGTTCCAGATAGCGGCAGGAGAGGTCTTCCAGCTCCCATTTGAGCTGCCAGACGCCGAGGCGGTTGGCCAGCGGCGCATAGAGTTCGCGCACGTCGCCCGCGATCTTGCGGCGCAGGGTCTCGTCCTGGTCCGCCCCCGTGTTGGCCAGCTCGCGCAGGGCCTGGGTACGCTCGGCCAGCTTGATCAGGACCACGCGGATGTCATCGGTCATCGCCAGCAGCATCTGCCGCAAGGCCTCGCTCTGCCCCCCCTCGGCGGCGAGCTCGGTAAACAGGCGATCCATCCGCGTCAGTTTGGCCGCGCCCTCGATCAGGCTGGTGAGGTGGGCACCGAACGCCTTGGTCAACTTGTCCCGGGCAAGCGCGTCATCGGGAAGCGCGCAGAGCAGCGCGGCCGCGACCGTCTCGGCGTCGAAGCGCATGCCGGCGAGGATGGCCGCCGTGCCCAGGCTGTGCGTGGCGAGATCGGCGCCGGTATCCGCCGTGGCACCTTCCGTGTGATCCGCCAGCCAGTTCAGCGCCTGCCTGAGCACCCCGCGCTGGGCATCGGAATACACCGTATCCAGGCTGGCCAGCCAGGATTCGGCGTCATTGGAGGCTAGGGTAAGGGCGTGGGCGACCATTCAGAGAGACAAGGGGCAAGTTGGGTAGGTCGGGTTAGCGAAGCGTAACCCGACGCAGCGCCGCGGCGGATGTCGGGTTACGGCTGCGCCTTGCCCGACCTACCTCATTACCACAGCTTCCACCACGGCTTCGCCTGCGCCGGGCCGTCGCCCGCCACATAGAGACTGTTGGGGAAGTTGAGCTTGAGCACGCGCAGCGCATCGTCGCGCAGATCGGGCAGGTTCAGCTTGTCGTAGCTTTTCGCCATGATCGCCAACCCTTCCTCCAGCGCGGGGGCCTGTCGGTAGTTCTCCAGCGCGTACTTGCCCCGTGCGGCGGCCGCCACATAGGCGCCGCGCTTGTAGTAATAGCGGGCCACGCGCACTTCATGCGTGGCCAGATTGTTGACCAGGTAGCGCATCCTCCCCGCCGCGTCCTCCGCGTAGCGGCTCTGCGGGAAGCGGGTGACGAGTTCCTTGAAGGCATCGAACGCCTCGCGCGCGGACTTGGGATCGCGCTCGCTCATGTCCTGGTCGGCAAGCTGTGCGAGAAGGCCGGTGTCTTCCGCGAAATTGGCCAGGCCCTTGAGGTAATAGGCGTAATCGACATTGGGATGATTCGGATGCAGCTTGATGAAGCGCTCGCAGGCCGCGATGGCGGAAGCCGGTTCCGCGTCCTTGTAATAGGCGTAGGCCACTTCCAGCTGCGACTGCTGAGCATAGGCGCCATAGGGATAACGCGCCTCCAGCCGTTCGAACATCTTCACGGCTTCGGTGTAGTTGCCCTCGGCCAGGTATTCCTTGGCGCTGTAATACAGCTTGGAAGCCGACCAGTTCTTGGTCTCGTCGATCTGTTCCGGCAGCAGGCCGCACCCGGTCAATGAACCCGCAAGGGCGCTCAACAGCAGAAGCAAAGTTAGAATGCGCGACATCTCAATCCCCAAAAAAGGCGCGCGGATTATACCCATCCCGCCCGAGCCCATGCCGGAATGCCGCCATCTCACCATCCCCGCCGACCATGCCGGCCGCCGTCTCGACCAGAGTCTGGCGGAACTGCTGCCGGAATATTCGCGTAGCCGCATCCAGGCCTGGATCGACGCCGGCCTGGTGCGGATCGCGACGGGCGACACGCCCGCCAACGCCAGCCGCAAGCTCAAGGTCTGGGGTGGCGAGTCGGTCAGCGTCGAAGCGGAAGCGCACCCGGCCGAACTGCCGCATCAGGCCGAGGCCATCGATCTGAACATCGTGTACGAGGATGACGCCATCCTGGTCATCGACAAGCCCGCCGGCCTGGTCACCCACCCCGGCGCCGGCAACTGGGAAGGCACCCTGCTCAACGCCCTCCTCCACCACGTTCCCGCCGCCACCACCCTGCCCCGCGCCGGCATCGTCCACCGTCTCGACAAGGACACCTCCGGCCTCATGGTGGTCGCCAAGACCCTGGAAGCCCAGACACAACTGGTGCGCGACCTGCAGGCGCGCGCGGTGAAACGGGTCTACTGGGCGGTGGCAATGGGCCGGATCCAGCCAGCGGCGGGCTCGATCGAAGCGCCCATCGGCCGCCACCCCACGCAGCGGGTGAAAATGGCCGTGGTCGAGGCAGGCCGCGGCAAGCCCGCCCTCACCCACTACAAGGTGCTGCGCCAATATGCCGATGTCGCCTGGGTGGAATGCCGGCTGGCCACCGGCCGCACCCACCAGATCCGCGTCCACCTGGCGCACATCGGACATCCATTGTTGGGTGACCCGGTCTACGCCGGACGCAAACGCAGCCCCATCGCCTTTCCCCGCCAGGCCCTGCACGCGGTGCGCCTGGGGCTGACGCACCCCATCACGGGCGAGGCGATGGAATGGCAAGCGCCACCGCCCGAGGATTTCGCCGGGTTGCTGCGAGAACTGGAAGCCGGCGCCGATTAACACAGCCGGCTGGAAGCCGGCGCTACAAGAAAACCCATGCCCCCTGACTGGATCACCCCCGACTGGCCCGCCCCGGCCAACGTCCATGCCTTCATGACCACCCGTTCCGGCGGCGTCAGCCAGGCGCCCTACGACAGCTTCAACCCCGCCAGCCACGTCGGCGACGACCCGGAAGCCGTCGCCGAAAACCGCCGGCGGCTGCGGCAATGGCTGCCCGCGGAACCACTCTGGCTGAATCAGGTGCATGGTTGTGAGGTCGTGACGCCCCCCTTAGCAAAAGGGGGGGTGGGGGGGATTTCCGCAACGGTCGAGCATACGCATACCGACAAATCCCCCCCCGCCCCCCTTTGCGAAAATGGGGAGCCACCCGCCGCCGACGCCGCCGTCGCCTTCCAGCCCGGTGAAGTGCGCGCCGTGCTCACCGCCGACTGCCTGCCGGTACTGTTCTGCGATGAGGCGGGAACCGTGGTGGCGGCCGCCCACGCCGGCTGGCGCGGCCTCGCCGGTGGCGTGCTGGAGGCGACCGTCGCCGCCATGGACACCCCGCCGGAGCGCATCCTGGCCTGGCTGGGTGCGGCCATCGGTCCGAACGCCTTTGAAGTCGGAGGCGAGGTGCGTGAAGCGTTCATCAGCCAACACCCCCTCGCCGGCATCGCCTTCCGGCCCAGCCTGCCGGGCACCCTGGATGAAGCGCCACGCAAATGGCTGGCGGACATCTACGCCCTGGCGCGCATCCGCCTCGCCGCCATCGGTGTCAGCCACGTCCACGGCGGCGGCCACTGCACCTACAGCGATGCGCGTATCTTCTCCTACCGTCGCGCGCCCCGTACCGGCCGCATGGCCAGTGTGATCTGGATGGACTGAAGGGCCCCACTACAGACCGCCGCGGCCCCGCTTCACACCGCCCCATACTTAACCTGCGTCAAGTCAATAAGTGAACAATCTCGCATTCACGAGAAATTTCGTTATAGAACCGCAACCCGGAAATAAAGGCTGGTATAAATCGCGTGATTTATCCTCGCGCCGCACCTCAATTTCTTCAAGCAATACGATCAGGAGTTTCAAATGAGCCGGAAAAAAACCCTTGCGCAAGCCGACAAGACCGAAGGTCTGAATCCCGCCATCCTGGCCATGCAGGCCGCGAAGACTCCGGTACCGACCGCAAAGCAAGCGGGTGCGCGCCAGAAACCCCTGATGGACGACGAAGACGACAAGACCGCGCAACACCCGGATGAAGACGTCTCGGACGCCGCGATGGCCGCTGACGATGGCGCCATCCAGACCGGCGCCCCGGTCCACCTGGCCGAAGTCGCCGGTGCCCCAACCTCGGATGCCGCCCCGGCGGCGGCGGGCAGCGTGCCCGCTGGCGCGACCGGCGGCGGCACGGCTGGCGCCGCCGCGGGCGCCACCGCGATGGGCGAACTGGGCACCGGGCTGTTGATCGCGGGCGGCGTCATCGCCGTGGCGGCGGTGGCGGGCAGTGGTGGCGGTGACGGCAGCGCGGCCGCCCCGGCCACGGCGGTTTCCGGCACGGTCGTCGGCGGCCCGGTCATCGCCGGCAACGGCCTCACCGTCCACCTCTACCAGGCCGATGGCGTCACCACGATCAAGGACGCCAGCAACAACCCGATCACGGCCACGCTCGCGGCGGATGGCTCGTTCACGGTCGATATCGGCAGCTATACCGGCGTCGTCATCGCCAAGGTGGTGGATGCCGGCACAGGCGCCGACTACGTCGACGAGGCCACCGGCCAGGCCGTCGACCTCGCGGCCAACCTGATGGCCATGGGGATCGCCAGCGGCGGCACCCTCACCCTCAACATCAACCCCCTGACCACGGTGGCGGTTCTGGCCGCGGGCGCCAGCCCCACGGCCACGGCGGTCACGCAGACCAACACCGCCGTCGCCCAGGCTTTCGGCCTGACCGACCTGACCGGGGCCACGGTCGTCACCACCGTCACCGCCAGCGGTGGCGCCAATGCCGAGTACGACACCACCACACTGTCCAACGGCGAGAAATACGGCGCCGTCCTCGCGGCCCTGTCCGGCATGGACCAGAGCGGCGATGCCCAGAGCACCATCAACACCCTGGTCGCGAACCTGAGTGTCAGCGGCGGCACCGGCAGCCTCAACACGACCGCCCTGAACGCCCTGATGACGGGCGCGGCCACCGCCGCCGGCAACACCAGCGGCAGCCTGATCAACGACATCTCCAACCTCCTGGCGAAAAGCAGCGCCTCGATCAGCATCAACACCGTCGCGGGTGACAACGCCATCAGCAACGCCGAAATGGGCGCCGGGGTCACCCTCACCGGCACCAGCTTGGCGGGCGCCACGGTCACCCTGTCCATCGGTGGCAACACCCGCGACGCCACCGAGTCCGGCACCACCTGGAGCTACACGCTGACGGCGGACGACTACACCGCCATGGGCCAGGGCGGCGAGATCATCACCGCGACTTCCAGCGTGACCACCGGCACCGGCGCGACCGCCGTGACCACGACCGCCACCGCCAGCCGCGCCATCACGATCGACACGGCGGTGCCGACACTCGGCATCGCCAGCAATGACACCGCCCTGAAGGCCGGCGAGACAGCCACCCTCACCTTCACCTTCAGCGAACCGCCCAGCGGCTTCACCGCCGCCGACATCACCGCCACGGGAGGCACCGTGAGCGGCCTGGCGCGTACCGCCGACGCGAAGGTCTACACCGCCACCTTCACGCCCACCCCGAACACCGCATCGGCGACCGCCAGCATCTTCGTCAATGACAACACCTACACCGACGCGGCCGGCAACAACGGTGGCGGCGCCGACGCGCCGGCGATCAGCATCGACACCCTGGCCCCGACCGTGGCCATCGGCAGCGATGTCGCCGCCGTGAAGATCGGCGAGACCGCCGCCATCACCTTCACCTTCAGCGAAGACCCGGGCGCGAGCTTTGCCTGGGACGGCAGCGCGGGTGACGTCGTGGTCAGCGGCGGCACCTTGAGCGCCATCAGTGGCACGGGTCTGACCCGTACCGCCACCTTCACCCCCTCGACCGACTTCGAAGGCAACGCCAGCATCACCCTCGCCGCCGGCGCCTACACCGATGCCGCCGGCAACAACGGCGGCGCCGGCACGACGCCCGCGCTCGCCATCGACACACTGGCCCCGACCCTCGTCATCACCAGCAATGACGGCGCCCTGAAGATCGGCGAAACCGCCACCGTCACCTTCTCCTTCAGCTCCGCCCCCGCCGACTTCACCGCGGGCGATGTGGTCACCACGGGTGGCAGCCTGAGCAATCTGGCCGTCACCGCCGACCCCAGGGTCTACACCGCCACCTTCACCCCCACGGCCGACACCGAGGGCAACGCCAGCATCAGCGTCGCTGGCGCCACCTATACCGACGCCGCCGGCAACGCCGGTGGCGCCGGCGCGACCCCGGCCATCAGCGTCGACACCATCGCCCCGAGCATCACGATCGGCAACATCGCCAGCGACAACGTCATCAACGCCACCGAGCACGCCGCCGCGCTCAGCATCAGCGGCACCACCACGGGTGCCCAGGATGGCCAGACCGTCACCGTGACCCTGAACGGCAAGTCCTACACGAGCACGGTCAGCGGCAATGCCTGGAGCGTGAATGTCGTCGCGGGTGATGTCGGCGCCCTGGTCGACCAGACCATCTATCCGGTCACCGCCAATGTCTCCGATCTGGCCGGTAACGCCGCCAGTCAGGCCAGCCGCGATGTGCGGGTCGCCACCTCCGGCCCGGTCGTGGAAATCAACGCCATGGCCGGCGACGATTTCATCAATGCGGGCGAATACGGCGACGAACTGAGCATCAGCGGCACGGCATCCGGTGCCGACGGCCAG
>CAZONS010000175.1:0-7444 GCA_964581195.1 uncultured Thiobacillus sp.
CCGACGCCTGGCTGGAGTCCGGCGGCTCCGGGCTGATCGCCTTCCATGGCCAGTCCGGTGACATCATGCTTCAGGGCATCAACTCCGCGAACGTGCAGCAAGCCTTCGACAGCTTCAACGAGATGGGCTTCGACATGGGCGGCGCCGGCCCCGCGTTGCGGACCTCCATGTCCTGCGTGGGGGCCGCGCGTTGCGAGATGTCCTGTTATGACGAGGCGCGTGCCTTGCGTATCGTCATCAACAACAACCTGGATGACATGCATCGTCCGTCGCTGCCGTACAAGTTCAAGTTCAAGTTCTCCGGTTGCCCGAACGATTGCGTGAATTCGATCCAGCGTTCCGACATGGCCACCATCGGCACCTGGCGCGACAGCATTCGGGCCGACGAGAACCTCTCCCGCGAGTGGTACTCGGCCCACGGTATCGAAGACACCATCAACATGGTGGTGAACCTGTGCCCGACCAAGGCCATTCAGTTGCGCAAGAACGATGGCGGCGAGGTGGCCGAGGGCGTGACGAAAGTGGTGCTCTCGGATGAACACCGCCTGGACATCGACAACCACAACTGCGTGCGCTGCATGCACTGCCTCAACGTCATGCCCGGGGCCCTGCTGCCCGGCAAGGACAAGGGCGTAACCGTGCTGATCGGTGGCAAGAGCGTGTTGAAGATCGGCGCCACCATGGGCACGGTGGTCGTGCCGTTCATGAAGCTGGAATCCGATGAGGATTTCGAGAAGCTGAACGACATGGCCCGCAACGTCCTCGATTTCTTCGCCGAGAACGCCCTCGAACACGAGCGCACCGGCGAGATGATCGAGCGCATCGGCCTGGTCAACTTCCTGGAGGGGATCGGCCTCGACATCGATCCCAACATGATCAGCGAACCGCGCGCCAATCCCTATGTCCGCCTGGATGGCTGGGACGAGGAAGCCACGAAATGGTATGAGCGCAAGGCCAAGGCGCTCCGGAATAACGACGGCCAGGCCAGGGTGGCGTAACCCGCGCTGCCGGGCGCTGGCGCCGATGGCGCCACGGAGTTGTGGGTCTTGATCGGCCCGCGAGGAGAAGAGACATGAGCGATCTGAACCAGGCCATGGCCACCCGCTATCGGAACGATTTCCTGAAAGAGATCGAGGAACAGGCGGAGATGGGCGAGTGGGTCAAGATGTGCATGCAGTGCGGCCTGTGTTCAGGCTCCTGTCCCACGCATTTTCAGGATGGCTGGGAACACGCGCCGCAGGAGTTGTTCATGATGATTCGCGCCGGCAAGCGCGATGAGGTGCTGAATACCAGCTCCATGTGGATGTGCACCTCCTGTTACAACTGCTATGTACGCTGTCCGCGCTCGGTGCCGGTGACTCACGTCATGCATGGCATCGCCGAATACGCGTACCGGATCGGGCGTTCGCCCAAGAACCAGCCGACCCAGCATCTATCCACCACCTTCTGGAACAACTGTACCGAGACCGGCCGGGTCAACGAGGTGAAGCTGACCCGTACGCTGTACTTCAAGGATGGCCTTGCCGCCGGTATCAAGAAGGCGATGGAGATGGGCGGCGTCGCCTTCGGCCTGGTCAAGGCCAAGCGCATGAACCCGCTGGAGGCGGTGGGCGTGGCGCACAAGTGCAAGGACATCGAGGGCATTCACGCCATGCTCGCCAAGGCCCGTGAACTGGAAGCGAAGCACAGGGCGGAGAAGGGCAAGGCGTAAGGCGGCGGGAAGTTCATGGCGGGTGAACGGCATACCGTGCCGTGAGCGTGGCCGCGGACCCCGCGGAAAGGGGTATCGAAGCGCAACATTCTCGGCGCCCTCACGCTGGATTTCGCCCATTCGCGGTTGCCTGGCGGCAGCCCGCGAATGGGCGAAATTCAGGGAGTGCAAGTGGCGTTGCTCGGTCTCTCCGCCGCCAAGGCATGGTCGGCGGCGCTGGAATTGCTGAAGCTGGACGCGGACGCGATGCGGGACATGCCCGCGCGGGCGGGGATCACTCGATCTGATAGCGCTTGATCTTGCGCCACAGCGTGGATTTGTCGATGCCCAGGATCTCCGCAGCCAGCGCCCTGTCGCCCTGGGTCTCGCGCAGGGTTTTCCGGATGAAATAGGCTTCGATCTCGTCCAGGCTGCTGGGGGGCAGATGATCCAGCGCGCGCCCCTTGGCGATCCGCTCGGTGAGCAGGCTGTCGGGCAGGCAGTCCACTTCGAGCCGCTCGCCCTCGGTCAGGATGATCATGCGCTGGATGATGTTTTCCAGTTCCCGCACGTTGCCCGGCCATTGGTGGCGCATCAGGCTGGCCAGCACTTCGGTGCTGATCTCGGAGATCGGCTTGTTCAGACGGGCGCTGTGCTTGCTCAGGAAGTAGTAGGCGAGCAGGGCGACGTCCTCGGGCCGCTCGCGCAGGGGCGGGATCTCGATCTCCATGATCACCAGGCGGTAATAGAGGTCTTCCCGGAATTCCTGCTTGTCCACCAGTTCGCGGATGGGGCGGTTGGTGGCCGCCAGCACCAGGACATCGACGCTGACCGGGGCGGTGGCGCCCATCGGGTAATAACTGCCGTCCTGGAGGACGCGCATCAGTTTCGCCTGCAGGGCGAGGGAGGCGCTGTTGATCTCGTCGAGGAAGAGGGTGCCGCCGCTGGCGACTTCGAACAGCCCGGGCTTGTTCTTGTCGGCGCCGGTGAAGGCGCCCTTGGTGTAGCCGAACAGTTCGCTCTCGATCAGGTTGTCGGGAATGGCGGCGCAGTTGAGGGCGACGAAGCGGTTGTCGCGACGCTTGCCGCGCAGGTGGATCTGGCGCGCCACCAGTTCCTTGCCGCTGCCGCTCTCGCCATAGATGAAGACGCCGCAATCGTGCTGGCTGGCGGCGTCGATCAGGCGGCGTACCCGTTCCAGTCCCTGGGACTGGCCGATCAATTCGCCGGACTCCGAGTAGAGGCGCTGGCGATGGCGCAGGCGGCGGTTCTCGGTGGCCAGCAGATGGCGCTCCAGGGCGCGCTCGACGATGCAGCGCAGCTCATCCATGTCGAACGGCTTCAGCACATAGTCGTAGGCGCCATTTTTCAGCGCCTGCACGGCGGAGTCCACGGTCGCGTGCCCGGTCACCATCACCACCTGGGTCAGGGGCGAGTGGATCTGGGTGAAGCCGAGCAGTTCGAGGCCATCGGCGCCGGGCATGCGCAGGTCGGAGACCAGTACCGCGACTTCGTGGGACTCGATGTAGTCCATGGCGTCGTTGCCGTTGTCCAGGGCGACGACATCGAACGCCATCGTCGACTGCTTCAGGACGGTGACGATGAGCTCGCGCATGTTGCGGTCGTCCTCGGTGACCAGCAGGGTGGGACGATGGGCATCGGATTCGGGAGTGGATTTCTTGGGTGACATAGGACCATTCAGAAGTGAGGGTGCCCGGGCCGGAAGGATAGCGCGCCCGCCACCGGGAAGACGCTACAGGCCCGCGCGGCGCAGATCCACCATGGGCAGCTTGACCCGGAAGCGGGCGCCGTCGCTGTAGTCGTTGTCGTAGACGACATAGCCGCCGCGCTTGGTCAGGATGGCCTGGCTGATGGCCAGGCCGAGGCCGCTGCCGTGGCCGACCTGCTTGGTGGTGAAGAAGGGGTCGAAGATGCGGGAACGCATTTCCGGGGGCACGCCCGGGCCATTGTCCGCGACGCTGATCACGACGTAGGTGTCCTCGATCTGGCTGTCGATGACGATGGCGGGATTGGCGACCCCATCGAGGGCATGGATGGCATTGGTGATCAGGTTGTTCAGCACGATATCCAGTTGGCCGCAGCTGCCCTCGACCAGCAGGGCGGTCTCGGTGAGATCGAGCCGGATATCGATCCTGTAGCGCTTCATGCGGCAGTTGAGGAAGGTCTCGATCAGGTCGTGCACCAGTTGATTGACCTCGCAGGTCTCGCCGCTGCAGGGTTCGTCACGGGCGTAGTTGAGCAGGTCCTGGACGATGCGGGAACAGCGCCGGGCCTCATCGGCGATGATGCCGGCATATTCCGCGAGCTTTTCCTGCTCTCCCGTGGCGCGGCCGAGCAGTTGCGCATAACCGTGGATGCTGCCCAGGGGGGTGTTCAGCTCGTGCGCCACGCCAGCGGCGAGCTGGCCCATGGCCACCAGCTTTTCCCGCATCGCGATGCTGGTCTGCAAGTGTCGATATTCCGAGATGTCCTGGAGGATGAGGACGCCGGCCATGTCGGTGTCCTCGTCGCTGTAGAAGCCCAGGTTCAACGAGAAATAGCGTTGTCTGCCACCCAGTTCCAGGCTGATTTCCTGGTTCTGGATCACCTGTTTGTAGAGGAAGGCGTCGCGCAGCAACTCCCGGTCACGCTCGCCCAGTTGCAGGAGTTCGAACAGGTTGGTGCCGATCAGACGGAGACCGGTGACGGCGAAGATGTCCTCGGCATGTCTGTTGGTCAGGATGATCTGGAGATCGTCGGAGAGGCTCAGCAACGCGGCGGGCAGGCTTTGCAGGATGGTGTTCATCTTGTTGCGCTGGTTGAGGAAGCGCCCCTGGCATTCCTCGACGGTGCGGAACATGGTCTGCAGGGCATGGATGGTGACGTTGTATTCATCCAGGGCACGCCCGGCATCGGTCCAGCCGAGCGGACCGGGCGAGATCGGGTCGAGCAGCCCTTCCCGGGCGTTCAGGATGCCCCGGGCCAGGCGCCTGATCGCCAGTCGTTCGGCGAGTTGTCCAGCCAGCAGGGCCAGGATGCAGGTGGTCAGGACCAGCCATGGCACGGCCGCGGGCAGGTTCCACGGTACGTTCCCGGAGGCGAGGGCGGCGAGGCATCCCAGGGCGAGCGCGGCGAGAAAGAGTGTGATGAGCATGGCGTGCCGATAACGACGAAAAGCGGCCTTGTGGGCCGCTGTCCGGGGAAAAGACCGGCCTTGCCCGAGGGCAAGGCGTTTGCGCGTCAGAAGATGAATTGCAGACCGAGGGTCAGCAGTTTCTGGTCCTGAAGCTGGGTATACAGCGGATGCGGGGTATCGAAGTCGATATCCGAATACTCCATGGTCAGTTTCAGATTCTGGCCGTTGATGTAGTAGTTCGCGCCGACGCTGTTGATGCTGCGGTCATAGTACTCGGCATTGCCGGTCTTGATTCCATAATCGGCCTTGTCATGGCGGGCGAAGAACTGCAGGCGCCCCATGCCCACCTTGTTCGGCAGCATGTAACCCACCTTGGCGTAATAGCCCTTGAGATCGCCATTGACTGGGTAGTTGGCGTCCGGGGCGGCGTTGGTCACGTCGCCGGAGTCGTACTTGAAGTAGGCGGCCGAGGCGGTGTAGACGCCGCTCGCCGTCGGGTATTCGAAGAACGCATCCGCGGTCCAGGCCTTGTAATCCTTCGGGTCGTTGCGCATCAGGTAATCGGCGTAGACCACGTCCGGCTGATAGTCGTAGGCGGCGCCGACGGTGAACACCTTTTGCGTGCCCAGATAGGTGCCCAGGTAGCCATAGTTGTATTCCGGATCCAGGAAACTGTAGTGGACACGGGCGGTCATGCGCAGCTTGTCTTCCGGGTTCGCGTCGGAGTCGCGGCCTTCCGCCAGCATCAGCCGGTATTGCAGCTTGGCGTCGAACAGGTTGCCCCAGACCGCCACGCCCTTGTCGCGGGTGCCGCCGAAGGGGGTGTAGGCCAGCACTTCGGAGCGGTCCAGGGTCAGGGGTTCGAGACAGGCCTCCAGGTTTTCCCGGGAGAAGGTGTTCTTGAATTCGCCGACGATGAAGCGCAATTCGTCCTTGTAGTCGATGGTGACGTAGGCGTCGCGGACGAAGAGGCTGTTGTCGGCGCCGGGGAACCCGCCGCCTTCGACCTGGAAGTAATAGCCCACGTAATCGTTGTACTGACCGGACAGGGCCAGGCGGTTGCGGCGCAGGAAGAAATCATTCTCCGACTTGGCGTTCGCGGCGCTGTAGTCGCGGTTCTGGTACCAGCCCTGCACGGCGTAGGTGAAGGTCAGGGAACCCTCGTCGCCGAACTGGATGGTCGGGCCGGCATGCGCCGCCGGGGTGGCCAGGGTGATGCAGCCGCTGCCCACCAAGGCCGCCAGCAGAGTCTTGTTGATCCGGAATGCTGTCTTGTTCATTTACTTGCTCCTGCCGGTTACGGATTGATAGGCCGCCTCGAACTTGGCGAGGTCGCTGGTATGACAGTTCCCGCAGGCATCGGCACCGGCGCGGGGGCCCTTGAGCATGCCGGAATGGGCCATGTCTTCCTTCATGAGGCGCGGGTTGCCCTTGTGGCAGCCGACGCAGGAGTTGTTCACCTTCTTGTGCTGGACGTGCCAGGGGGCCTTCGCCGGGTCCATGTTGGGGGCGCCGGCGCGCTTGCCGTTATGGCACTTGAAGCAGCTCGACGCACCCATGCCGCAGGCGTTCGCCAGGGCGATGGGCGAGATCCTGTCCAGCCCGCCGCGCAGCTCGGCCAGCGATTCCGAGCCCCAGCCCGTCGATTCCGCCGTCATCGCCTCGTCGCTCGAATTCCCGCCCGCCGCGAACAGGGCGAGGGCCACCGCCAGGATGGAAAACACCATGCCGGCACGCAGCCACCGGCTGAACAAACTCGCCTTACTTCCTGCTTTCATCAGTCTCTCTCCTAGGTTGTTGCTCAGTGAAATGTTTCGAATCGGCCGGACCCTCCGGCTCGGATTCACGCAAAGCGTCCAGTTTCGCCATGGCCTTGCTGATCTCCGCTTCGCCAAGCCCGGAAGCGCAGGCGCATGGCGCGCCCTTCGAGCGGTATTTCAGGCGCGGCGACTGCTCACCTGCCGATGCGGAGGAGACGGTCAGAGAGATGACCGCCAGGCCTACGATCCAAAGTGATTGCATTCTGTCGTGCCCCTCGAGTAACCGTTTGATGGACTGCGATAGGTATTAAGCATTCTTTGTGCCACCCGTATTGACGATATGAATCAATGGGTTGCGCTACGCCCCCGGCGGAGGGGGATTGCAATATCCGGTTCCACGCCGCCATCGCTTTCAATTTGCAATCAGGGCCTGGCGGTCAGTCGCATCGCCGTGTAGCGGGTGGCCGCGGCTTCGGCGATGGCGGTTTTCAGCAGATCCGAAGCGGCGCGGCTCATGGAGACGTTGATCTGGCTGTGGCGGAACATGCGTTCGTAGTGTTCCCTCGGGGCCACGTCCACACTGAGTTCGACATGCCAGCCGGGTCTGCCCGGCGCCATGAAGGCATGGGCATAGTGGCGGGCCGATCCCGCCGCCAGACGGGTGTCGAACTCCTCCTCGCGCATCGCCACGTCGGCTTTCCAGCCGATGACGTCGCGCGCCAGTTCTACCGGCTCGGCGCCGGCCTGGCGCAGGGTGAGCACGAGGTCGATCTTCGGCACCATGTAGGTGGGCAGATGGTGTCCGGCGCCCTGGTTGCGCGCCGTCACTTCGGCGCGATAGGCGCCTGAATCCAGACG
>CAZONS010000176.1:0-7422 GCA_964581195.1 uncultured Thiobacillus sp.
ACAGCACCGCCACCTGCTTGCCTCCGGAGACCGCCACAAAGGCGGCGCGCAGGGCCACCTCCGTCTTGCCGAAGCCGACGTCGCCGCAGACCAGCCTATCCATCGGTCGGCCCGAGGTCATGTCCTCGACCACGGCCTCGATGGCAGCCTGCTGATCCGGTGTTTCCTCGAAGCCGAAGCCCGCCGCGAAGGCGTCGAGATCGTGATCGCTGCTGGCGAAGGCGTGGCCCTGGCGCGCGGCGCGCTGGGCATAGAGGTTGAGTAGTTCCGCCGCCGTGTCGCGGGCCTTCTCCATCGCCCGCCGCCTGGCCTTTTCCCACTGGCCGCTGCCGAGGCGATGCAGTGGCGCGGTGTCCGGGTCGCCGCCGAGATAACGCGAGATCAGGTGCAGATGCGGCACCGGCACGTAGAGCTTGTCGCCGCCGGCGAACTCCAGGGTCAGGAACTCCTCGGCGCCATCGCCAAGATCCATGCCGGTGAGGCCGAGATAACGGCCGATGCCGTGCTGGGCGTGGACCACCGGGTCGCCGACCTTGAGTTCGGACAGGTCTTTCAGCAGCCCCTCGGCGCTGCTCGCCCGCTTGCCCTCGCGGGCGCGGCGGCTGACCGGGCTGCGCGCATACAGCTCGGTCTCGGTGAGGACGGTGAGCTGGCCGGCGAGGTCGATGAAGCCGCTCGCGAGCGGGCCGGTGGTCAGCAGGAAGCTGCTTGCCCCCCCCCTTTGAAAAAGGGGGGCTGGGGGGGATTTCTCCGCGGGTTGCGCGACGGTGGACGTTGCTAAATCCCCCCCGCCCCCCTTTGATAAAGGGGGGGGAGCCGTGCCATCTTTGGCGCCTTGAGCGGTTCGGCGCGCATCCGAAGGCCATTCTTCCAGCAGAACTGGCTTCAGGCCGTATTCCGCCAGCGCGTTGGCCAGCGTCTCGCGTCGGCCCAGGCTTTCCGCGACCAGCAGCGTGGCTCCCGGGAAAGCGTCGAGATGGGCTTGCAGACGGTAATAGGGGTTGTCGGCGCGGCGCTCGACTTCCACCGCGGGGGCGGGGGCGTAGCCCGGATGGAATGCAATGAAATCCGGGGGCGTGGTTCCCGGATTCCGCTGCGCTGCATCCGGGCTACTGGCGGGTAGTAGTTCCACCCGTGGATAGGGCTTCAACGCCCCGAAAAAGCGGTCCGGCGGCAGGAACAGGGCATCCGGGGCCAGCAGCGGCCGGTGCTTGTCGCCCTGCATCAGGCGGTGGCGGCTTTGCGTGTCGCGCCAGAAGCCCTCCACCGCTTCCTGGATGTCGCCATGCAGCACCAGCGCGGTGTCCTCGGCCAGGTAGTCGAACAGGGTGGCGGTTGCGTCGAAGAACAGCGGCAGGTAGTACTCGATGCCGCCGGGCGCCAGTTTGTTGGAAACGTCCTTGTACATCTGGCTCTTGGACGGGTCGCCCTCGAAGCGGTCGCGGAAATTCTGCCGGAAGCGGGTGACGCCGGCCTCGTCCAGCGGCACCTCGCGCGCCGGCAGCAGGTGGATCTCCGCCACCTTGTAGAGGGTGCGCTGGGTGTCCGGGTCGAAGGTGCGGATGCTCTCGATCTCGTCGTCGAACAGGTCGATGCGGTAGGGCAGGGCCGTACCCATCGGGAACAGGTCGATGATGCCGCCGCGCACCGCGAACTCGCCGGGCGAGAGCACCTGCTGCACGGCGCTGTAGCCGGCCTCGGTCAGGCGGCTGCGCAATTTGTCGGCAAGCAGCTTGTCGCGTTCCTTGAGCAAGAAGGCGTGGGCGTTGAGATAGCCGGGTGGACAGAGCCGTTGCATCGCCGTGGCCGCCGGCGTCACCAGCACGTCGACCTTGCCATTCGAGGACTGCCACAGCGCCGCCAGCCGCTCCGACACCAGGTCGGGGTGGGGCGAGAGCGGGTCGTAGGGCAGCGTTTCCCAGTCCGGGAACAGGCTGACCGTCAGAGTCGGGTCGAACCAGGCGATCTCCTCGACCAGGCGGCTCGCTTCCTGCGCGGTCTGGGTCAACAGCAGCAGACGGCTTTGCGTGGCGAGGCCGGCGAGGGTGAGACTGTCGGCGGAGCCGGGCGGGCGGCGGTAATGGAGACGCTGGCCGGGGGGCGGGAACTTGAGGGTCACTGACGGGAAACCAGGGGTGCGTGGCCCGCGATTATCCCAAACTCTCCCCGCTGCGTCGCATCCCTGGCGGATCGGTTTGTCACGCGGACTGTTAGGATATCCCGCTCCCGCAGCCGAACACGCCCTGTCATGAACGTCACGCTGTTTCCCCGCACCCCCCGCCTGGATGGCGCGGATCCCGAAGCGAAGCGTCGCGAGATCCGCGATTATTTCCACGCCACCCACGACCGCTACGAGCAGTTGTTCGAGGTCCTGGCCAGTGATGAGGCGTATTTCCGCAAGCCGATTCCGCTGCGGCATCCGCTGATTTTCTACTTTGGCCACACCGCCACCTTCTTCGTCAACAAGCTGGTGCTGGCCGACCTGCTGGATGAACGGATCGAGCCGAGGTTCGAGTCGATGTTCGCCATCGGCGTCGACGAGATGAGCTGGGACGACCTGAGCGAGGCGCACTACGACTGGCCGCCGGTGGCGGAGGTCCGCGCCTACCGGCGGCGCGTCCGCGCGGCGGTGGATGGGCTCATCGCCAGGCTGCCGCTGACCTTGCCGATCGATTGGGATCATCCCTGGTGGCCGATCCTGATGGGCATCGAGCACGAGCGCATCCACCTGGAAACTTCCTCGGTGCTGATCCGCCAGCACGCGCTCGAACATGTTCGCCCGCACCCGGCCTGGGCGCCCTGGCGCGAGCACGGTCCGGCGCCGGCCAATGCACTGGTGGCGGTGGCCGCGGGCACGGTGAGCCTGGGCAAGCAGAGAGACGACTCCTACTACGGCTGGGACAACGAGTACGGCCGCCACGAGGCCGCCATCCCGGCGTTCCAGGCCGCGCGGTGCCTGACCAGCAATGGCGAGTTCCTCGACTTCGTCACCGATGGCGGCTACCGCCACGATGCCTGGTGGAGCGAGGAGGGTCTGGCCTGGCGCAATTTCACCCGCGCGGAACATCCCACCTTCTGGGTCCGCGACGGCGCGAGGGACGGCACTCCATGGCGCCTGCGCCTGATGCTGGAGGAAGTCGAGATGCCCTGGAACTGGCCGGTGGAGGTCAACTTCCACGAGGCCCGCGCCTTCTGCGCCTGGAAGGCGGCGCGCGACGGCCTCAAGGTCCGCCTGCCCAGCGAGGACGAATGGCACCATCTGGCCGCGTTCGCCGGGGTGGAGGAAGTTTCCGAATCGGAGCCGGCTCGCGCCAACCTGCATCTCGACCATGCCGCCTCGTCCTGCCCGGTCGACCGTTTCGCGCACGGCCCCCTCTGCGACGTGGTCGGCAATGTCTGGCAATGGACCGAGACGCCGATCCATCCCTTCGATGGCTTCAGGGTGCACCCGCTCTACGACGACTTCACCACGCCCACCTTCGACGAACGCCACAACCTGATCAAGGGCGGTTCCTGGATCGCCTGCGGCAACGAGGCGCGGCTGGCCGCGCGCTATGCCTTCCGCCGCCATTTCTTCCAGCACGCGGGCTTTCGCTATGTCGTCGGCGACCCGCCGCCGGCGCCACCCGGCTCGCATTACGAGAGCGACAAGCTGTTGTCCGAGTACGCCGAGTTCCATTACGGCGAGACCTACTTCGGCGTGGCCAACTTCTCCCGGGCCCTGGCCGAACGGGCGATCGTGGCCATGGGCGAGAAGCCGAAGCGGCGCGCGCTCGACCTCGGCTGCGCCGCCGGGCGGGCCAGCTTCGAGCTGGCGCGCGCCTTCGAGACGGTGGAGGGCATCGACTTCTCCGCCCGTTTCATCGGTCTTGGCGTCGAGTTGGCCGAGCGCGGCGTGCTGCGCTACACCCTGACGGAGGAGGGCGAACTGGTCTCCTACCGCGAACGGCGCCTGGCCGACCTGGGGCTCGATGCGGCGCGCGGCAGGGTGAGCTTCTTCCAGGGTGACGCCTGCAACCTGAAACCGCGTTTCACCGGCTACGACCTGATCCTCGCCGCCAACCTCATCGACCGCCTCTACAGCCCGGCGAAGTTCCTCGACACCGTGCACGAGCGCCTGAATCCCGGCGGCCTCTTGCTGCTCGCCTCGCCCTACACCTGGCTGGCCGAGCACACCCCGCGCGAGGAGTGGATCGGCGGCTACAAGCGGGATGGCGAGAACGTCACCACCCTGGACGGCCTGAAAGCCCGTCTCGGGGCCCATTTCAGGCTGGTGCAAGGGCCCATCGAAGTACCCTTCGTCATCCGCGAGACCCGGCGCAAGTTCCAGCACACCTTGTCGGAAGTGACGATCTGGGAGCGCTTGCCTTGAGTTTCGATTTCGATACGCCGATCCCGCGCGAAGGCAGCGACGCCCTCAAGTGGGATGGCCGCAAGCGCATATTCGGCACCGAAGACGTGCTGCCCCTGTGGGTGGCCGACATGGATTTCGCCGTGCCGGAAGCGGTCAGCCAGGCGCTGGCCGCGCGCGCGGCGCATCCGGTCCACGGCTACAGCCTGTTCCCGGACGCGGTGTATGAATCCTTGATCGGCTGGCTGCGCGACCGTCACCGTTGGTCGGTCGCGCGCGACTGGATCCTGATGGCGCCCGGCGTGGTGCCCTCGCTGCATGCCGCCGTGCTGGCCTTCACCGAGGTGGGGGAGGGCGTCATCGTGCAGCCACCGGTGTATTTCCCCTTCTTCACCGCCGTCACCCGCGGCGGCCGCAAGCTGATCGAGAACCCGCTGTTGTACGAGGATGGCCGCTACCGCATCGACTTCGCGCGGCTTGAACAGTGCGCCGCCGGCGCCCGCATGCTGATCCTGTGCAGCCCGCACAACCCGGTCGGCCGTGTCTGGAGCGAGGCGGAACAGCGCGAACTGCTGCGCATCGCCCGCAAGTATCGGCTGCTGGTGCTGTCCGACGAGATCCACCACGACCTGGTCTACCCCGGCCAGCGCCACATCCCGCTGGCGACGCTGGCGGAGCCGGACGACGCCATCGTCACCGCCGTCGCCCCGAGCAAGACCTTCAACATTCCCGGACTTGGGCTGTCCGCCCTGGTGGCGAAGCAGCCGGAGCATCGGGAAAAGTTGCGCCACGCCTTCGACCTGCTGCATGTGAGCGGCGCCAACCCGTTCAGCATCGTCGCCTTCTCGGCCGCCTATCGGCACGGCGCCGACTGGCTGGAGGCCCTGATGGCCTACCTGGCGGCGAGTCGCGATGAAGTGGCCGCCACCCTGACGCGCGAGCTGCCGGAAATCCGGGTGGTCGCGGCGGAGGGCACCTATCTGCTCTGGCTCGATTGCCGCGAATTCTGCCGGGCACGGGGTCTGGACGATGCGGCGCTCGGCCGCTTCTGCGTCGAGCGGGCGCGCCTCGGGCTCAGCCCCGGCAGCCTGTTCGGTCGCGGTGGCGAGGGTTTCATGCGCCTCAACCTGGGCGCGCCGCGCGCCCTGATCCGCGAGGCCACGCGGCGCCTGGTCGAAGCCGCGCGCCAGCGCTGACTGGTACGCCTGTGCCTTGTGGGGGGCCGGCGGCGTCGGGAGAATCGCGCGGACCACAACCCGGAGACCGCGATGCGCCGCCTGTTCCTGACCCTCGCCCTGCTGTTCAGCACCGCCGCCATGGCGGCCACGATTCCCGCCACCAAGGTCGCCAAGGTCAACGATCGCGTCTACGCCCTGCTCGGGCCGATGGAACTGCCCAACAAGAAGAATCAGGGCTACATGGTCAACAGCACCCTGATCATCGGCGAGACCAGCGCCATCCTCATCGACACCGGTTTTACCGACGAGATCGGCGCCCACCTGGCCAAGGAAGTCGCCAAACTCACGAACAAGCCGATCAAGGTCATCATCAACACCCACCACCATGGCGACCACAGCTTCGGCAACGCCGCCTTTCCCGGTGCCCAGGTGATCAGTTCCGAGATGTGCCGCAAGCTCTTGATCGAGGGTGAGGGCGAATGGCTGGGCATCATCCAGGGCGCCCTGGGCCGCAAGCTGCCCAACACCCGCGCCGTCCCCGCCACCGAGGTCTATGCCAGCAAGACCAAGACCGACGTCACCCTCGATGGCGTCAAGCTCACCTTCTGGGTGCCCGAAGCCGCCCACACGGCGGGCGACATGATGATCTGGCTGCCCGACGACAAGGTCCTGGTCGGTGGCGACATCGTGGTCAACGAGATCACCCCCAATTTCCGCGACGCCAACGTCAAGCTGTGGATCGAAACCCTGGCCGAAGTGAAGGCGATGCCCGCGAAGACCATCATCCCCGGTCATGGCCCGCTCATGAGCACCAAGGCTGTCGGCAAGATGCACGCCCGCATGGCCAAGCTCTATTCAGGCGTCGAAGCCGGCTACAAGGCCGGCCTGACCGACGGCGAGATTCGCAAGAAACTGGACCTCGCCGAATGGAAGCCCCTGCACCACTACGAGGAGCAGATGGGCGGCAACATCAACAAGGCCTACCTGGAAATCGAGGCGGCGGCGTTCTGATCGTGGCTCAGGCGTCCCGCCGGCTGATTTGGCTACGCCCAGTTCTCCAGCTTCAACCCCGGCACCCGCTCGAATTCCCGCGTGTTGTTGCTGACCAGCGTGGCGCTCTCCGCCAGGGCATGGGCGGCGATGAGCAGGTCCATGTTGCCGATGGGTGTGCCCTTGCGTTCCAGTTCGACGCGTAATCCGGCATAGATTCGGCTCGCTTCCGCAGGCCACGGCTGGATGGCGAAAGCTCCCAGCCATTCTTCAAGGACAGCGCTGAATCGTGCCGAACCCAGCTTCTCGGCGCCATAACGCAACTCGGCGACCACGATGCTGGAAAGAAAGACATCATCCGCGCGAATCCCGGAAAAGCGTGCCACCACTGTTTGGGGATGGCGGCGCAGCAGATAACTGCAGATGTTGGTATCAAGCGTTCTCATCGTGGAACCAGTCCCGGTCCTGCGGTTGCGTGTCGTTGCGGTTAGCCAGGAACTCGTCGGGTGCGGTGGGGGTGCGGGCGAAGAAATCACTCATCCACTGGCCCAGGTCTTCCGGCTTGGCCCGCAAGATCACCTTGTCCCCATCGCGTTCGATGAACACCTCCTTCCCCTCGAAACGAAACTCGGCCGGCAGCCGCACAGCCTGGCTGCGGCCGTTCATGAACAGTTTGGCGGTTTGGGACATGGGATGCTCCAGGGGTGGTCTATACGAAGAATATATACCAGGACGGCAGGAAGGAGAGCAGTAGAGAAACGTCCTACCCTCCGCGTCCCGCCTACAGGACTCACACCAGATCGAAGCGATCCAGGTTCATCACCTTGTTCCAGGCCGCGACGAAGTCGTTGACGTACTTCTCGCCCGCATCCGCGCAGGCATATTCTTCAGCCAGGGCTCGCA
>CAZONS010000177.1:0-7420 GCA_964581195.1 uncultured Thiobacillus sp.
ATCTGCACGGAGAAAGCGGAGGCATCGAAACGGGTAATGCGGGCAATGCCGGAGCGGCCTGCCACAAGATTGCCCCAGGCTTCATCCACGCTGTTGCCTACCGGGGATACGATACCAAGACCGGTGACCACGACTCTGCGCCTAGACACTTGTGAACTCCTCAGGGCGTTGGGATGTTGGGCGGAAGCGCCACGCGCCGGCGCGGCTTCCAGAAACGAAAGGGGACAGGCATCTCAGCCTGTCCCGGCACGGACCAGACTGCAACGTGTTACTTGTTGTGCGCGTTGATGTAATCGACGGCCTGCTGGACGTTGGTGATCTTCTCGGCGTCTTCATCGGGAATCTCACATTCGAACTCCTCTTCCAGCGCCATCACCAGTTCGACCGTGTCGAGGGAATCGGCGCCGAGGTCGTCGACGAACGAAGACTCCAGTTTCACGTCGGCTTCATTCGCGCCCAGTTGCTCGGCAACGATCTTCTTGACACGCTCTTCGATATCACTCATCAGAAACTCCCTACGGGTAGAAAAAAGTGCGGGGATTCTAGCAAAAACCCCCAACGTAAAAAATCAGACGGTTGCCGCCGGCGGATCACGGGCGGCAAGGACATCCCGTCCACATTCAGTCCATGTACATGCCGCCATTCACATGCAGGGTGGTACCCGTCACGTATGCGGCTCCAGTCGAGGCCAGGTAGGCCACTGCCTGGGCAATGTCTTCCGGGCTGCCCAACTTGCCGGCGGGGATGCGCTCCAGCAGCTTCTGGCGCGCCGCGTCAGGCAGGGCACGCGTCATGTCGGTGTCGATGAAGCCCGGGGCGACGCAGTTTACCGTAATGCCGCGACTGCCGACTTCCTGCGCGAGCGATTTGGAAAAACCGATCATGCCGGCCTTGGCGGCCGCATAGTTGGTCTGACCGGCGTTGCCGGAAACCCCCACCACCGAGGCGATGCCGATGATGCGCCCGTAACGCGCCTTCATCATCGGACGCAGCACGGCGCGGGACAGGCGGAACACCGAGGTCAGGTTGGTGTCCAGAATGGCGTCCCACTCCTCGTCCTTCATCCGCATCAGCAGGTTGTCGCGGGTGATGCCGGCATTGTTGACCAGGATGTCGATGCGGCCATGCCGGCCGAGCAGGCCGTCGATGGCGGCATCGACCTGGGCGGCGTCGGTGACATTGAGCATCATGCCCTCGCCTTTCAGGCCGGCGGCCACCAGCGCCTCGCCGATGGCGGCGGCACCGGCTTCGCTGGTGGCGGTACCGATGACCATGGCGCCACGACGGGCGAGTTCATGCAGGATGGCCTGGCCGATGCCACGCGAGGCACCGGTCACCAGGGCGATCTTTCCTTCCATATCCGTCTCCTAGGCTTTCGATTTTTCCAACACATCCGCCAGCGTCGCCGCGTCGGCCAGCGCCAGGGTGGGCACCCCCTCCAGGGTGCGCTTGTTGAGGCCCGCCAGCACCTTGCCGGGGCCACATTCGGCGATCATCTGGATGCCCCGGTCGCGCAGGGCGAACATCGACTCGACCCAACGCACCGGACTGTAGAGTTGCCTTGCCAGCGCATCGCGTATCGCATCCGCGGATTCATGGGCGGCGACATCGGCGTTGTGCAGCACCGGGACGCTCGTCGCGCGCACCTCGACCGTCGCCAGGGCGGCGCGCAGCTTCTCGGCGGCGGGCTTCATCAGGGCGCAATGCGAGGGCACGGACACCGGCAGGGGCAGCGCCCGCTTGGCGCCCTTTTCCTTGGCCAACGCCATGCCGCGCTCCACCGCCGCCTTGTTGCCGGCGATCACGACCTGACCGGGCGAATTGAAGTTGACCGCTTCCAGCACCTCGCCCTGGGCCGCCTCGGCGCAGGCGGCGCGAACAGCGTCATCGTCGAGGCCGAGCACCGCCGCCATCGCGCCGACGCCTTCCGGCACGGCGGATTGCATGGCTTCGGCGCGCAGCCGCACCAGGCGGATGGCGTCGGCGAAATCCAGGGCGCCAGCGCAGGTCAGGGCGGAATATTCGCCCAGGCTGTGTCCGGCCATCAGCGCGGGCACAGCGCCACCACGAGCGAGCCAGAGCCGATAGACGGCGACGGAGGCCGCGAGCATGGCAGGCTGCGTGTTGACGGTCTGGTTGAGGACATCGGCGGGGCCGTTGGCCACCCTGTCCCAAAGGTCGAAACCGAGCGCGGCGGACGCCTCGGCGAACGTGTCGCGAATGATCGGGTCATCGCCCTCGGTTGGCGAATACGCGGCCATCATGCCGACCGCCTGCGACCCCTGACCCGGGAAAACGAATGCGAATTTCATTACCTACTCCGTATGCGTCGACGGCCGCCAGCCGGGATGAGCCCGCTGGCTGACGAAACGCGAACTTACATCCTGACCAGAACCGAGCCCCAGGTGAAGCCGCCGCCAAAGGCTTCCATCAACACCAGTTGCCCCGCCTGGATCCTGCCCTCGCGGACAGCCGTGTCGAGGGCGAGCGGGACGGAGGCGGCGGAGGTGTTGCCATGCCGATCGACGGTCACCACCACATTGTCCATGCTCATGCCGAGCTTCTTGGCGGTGGCCTGGATGATGCGGATGTTGGCCTGATGCGGCACCAACCAGTCGATATCGCTCTTGGCCAGACCGTTGGCGGCCAGGGTTTCATCGACGATGGCATCGAGCGTCTTGACCGCCATCTTGAACACGGCGTTGCCCGCCATGCGCATGTAGCAGGCCCCCTCGGACCTCATCGAGACGCCGCCGTCCACGTAGAGGAGATCCTCGTAGCGGCCGTCGGCGTGAATATGGGTGTTGATGATGCCGGGCTGCTCGGAAGATTGCAGGACCACGGCACCGGCGCCATCGCCCCAGAGGATGCAGTTGCCGCGATCATTCCAGTCGGTGATGCGCGACAGGGTCTCGGCGCCGACCACCAGGGCGGTCTTCACCTGGCCGGAACGGATGAACTGGTCCGCCACCGACACCGCGTAGACGAAGCCGCTGCACACGGCCTGCACGTCGAACGCCGGACAACCGTTGACGACGCCCAGCTTCATCTGGAGCTTGCAGGCGGTACTGGGAAAGACCCGGTCCGGCGTGGTGGTGGCGACGACGATCAGTCCGATGTCCTGAACGTCTATGCCCGCCGCCTCGATCGCCTTCAGCGATGCCTTCAGCGCGAGATCACTGGTGAGTTCGCCTTCCGCGGCGATGTGGCGCTCGCGGATGCCGGTGCGTTCCAGTATCCATTCGCTGGTGGTTTCCACCCGCGTTTCCAGTTCTTCGTTGGTCAGAACGTAGTCGGGCAGATAGCCGCCAGTTCCGATGATGCGGGCATGGCTCACGCCGCCTCTCCTTCGACTGACTTGCCGTTATGGCTGTTGACCTGATCCGCGATGCGCCGCAGGAGGCCACCGCGCACCTCTTCCAGCGCCTTGAGGATGGCCTGCTCGAAAGCAAAGACATCGGCGGAACCGTGGCTTTTGATGATGACGCCATTCAGGCCGAGCAGACTGGCGCCGTTGTAGCGGCGCGGATCCATCTTGCGCTTGAAGGCGCGAATGACGGGCAGCGCGACGATGCCGGCCAGGCGTGTCAGCAGATTCCGCTTGAACTCCCGCCGCAGCACCTCGGCGATCAGCTTGGCCAACCCCTCGGAGGACTTGAGCGCGACGTTGCCGACGAAGCCGTCGCACACCACGACATCCACCGTACCCTTGTAGATATCGTCGCCTTCGACGTTGCCGTAGAAATTCAGGCCGCTGCTCTTGAGCATCTCGCCGGCCTGCTTGGCCACGTCGTTGCCCTTGATGTCTTCCTCGCCGATGTTCAGCAGGCCGACGCTGGGCCGCTCCTTGTGCTCGATGGCCGCGCACAGGGCCGCCCCCATGATGCCGAACTGCAACAGATTCTCGGCCGTGCAATCGACGTTGGCGCCGAGATCGAGCATGTAGGTGCTCCCCGTATGGGAAGGCAGGGTCGAGGCGATGGCCGGACGATCGATGCCGGGCAAGGTCTTCAGGACGAAACGGGAGACCGCCATGAGGGCGCCGGTATTTCCAGCGGAAACCCCGGCATCCGCCTCGCCGCGCTTGACCAGATCCGCCGTCACCCGCATCGAGGAGTCTTTCTTGCCGCGCAGCGCGATGGAGAGGGGATCGTCCATCTTCACCACTTCCGTGGCGTGATGGACACGCAGACGCGTCCCCACCGCCGCCCGCCGCAACTTCAATTCCGCGTGAATGGCATCCTCCAGACCCACCAGGACGATATTGACGTCGTCCTCGCGATGGAGAATGTTCAGAGCAGCCCTGACCGTGACATGAGGACCGTGATCCCCTCCCATGGCGTCGATGGCAATCGTGATTTCACGCATATGCGGTCAACCCGCCCGTCACCTGATGCCGGCATTCAGCCAGGACGGGTCGGCGCGCAAACGGTATTTTCGTGATATCAGGCGTTGTCGCCCTTGGTATTGACCACCTTGCGACCGCGATAGAAGCCATTGGGGCTGATGTGATGACGCAGATGCGTCTCGCCGGTGGTGGGCTCGACAGCGGTGCCGGGAGCGGTGAGGAAGTCGTGGGCGCGGTGCATGCCACGCTTGGACGGGGATTTCTTGTTCTGTTGCACGGCCATCAGTGTTCTCCTAGGACATCATCACGCCTTGGGCAGTCTTCATCCTCATGACGAGGCACCACCGGCAGGCTCAGTAAAAGTTCATCTTCAATCAGCGTCAGCACATCCATGCGCTCTTCCGCGACCACCACATCCAGCAGGGGGTCGTCATTTTCCCAGCGCTCCAGTTCCGCCTCGTTGCGAGCGAGGTAGAGCACCCCCTCGGAATGCAGCGGGTGGACATAGGGCGTCAGGCAGCGCTGACAGACCAGCACGGGATCCGCATCCACCTCCAGGCGCAGCGCGGGACGACCTCCCACCAGCGCGCCTTCCAGGCGATACTTCACCACACCCTGATCGTCAGCCAGCTCATCCCGCAAGCGAGCCATCCCGGACAAAGGGCATTCGCCCGCCAAGCGTGCGGCATCTCTGGCGAAACGTATCGGGTCTTTCACGGTCTGTGCAGACATAAGCCGATAATGATATTGTGCGGCGCTTCCAATGTCAAAAACCGCATTTGCGTGTAATCCAGCGTGATTCGCAAAATCCTAATCGCCAACCGGGGTGAAATCGCAGTACGCATCGTGCGCGCCTGCAAGGAACTGGGCATCAAGTCGGTCGCCATCTACACCGACGCCGATCGCAGCGCCCTGCATGTCAAAAAAGCGGACGAGGCATACAACATCGGTTCCGACCCCGTGGTGGGCTACCTCAATGCCCACAACATCGTGAACCTGGCCGTGGCCTCGGGCTGCGACGCCCTGCATCCCGGCTATGGTTTCCTGTCCGAGAATCCTGTCCTGGCCGAGGTCTGCGCCCGACGCGGCATCAAGTTCATCGGCCCCTCGCCCAAGGTCATTCGCCAGATGGGCGACAAGATCCAGGCGCGCCAGGCCATGATCAAGGCTGGCATCCCGGTCGTACCCGGTTCCGACCATAACCTGGAGAACGTCGAGGAAGCGCGCAAGCTGGCCAACGGCATCGGTTATCCGGTGATGCTGAAGGCCACCAACGGCGGCGGTGGACGCGGCATCCGGCGCTGCGATTCCGAGGCGGAACTGCTCAAGAACTACGAGCGTGTGGTGTCGGAGGCGAGCAAGGCCTTCGGCAAACCGGAGGTGTTCATCGAGAAGTGCGTGGTCAATCCCAAGCACATCGAGGTCCAGATCATTGCCGACACCCAGGGCAACACCGTCCACCTGTTCGAGCGCGACTGTTCGATCCAGCGGCGCAACCAGAAGCTGATCGAGATCGCCCCCTCGCCGCAATTGACCGAGGCGCAGCGCGAATACATCGGCAAGCTGGCGGTGCGCGCGGCCAAGGCGGTGGGCTATACCAACGCCGGCACGGTGGAGTTCCTGCTCGATTCGGACAACCAGTTCTACTTCATGGAGATGAACACCCGCCTCCAGGTGGAGCACACCGTCACGGAAACCATCACCGGCATCGACATCGTCCAGGAACAGATCCGCATCGCCGACGGCAAGCCGCTGCAATACAAGCAGGCCGACATTCGCCACCGCGGCTTCGCGATGGAATTCCGCATCAACGCGGAGGACCCGCAGAACGGCTTTCTGCCCAGTTTCGGCCGCATCTCGCGTTATTACGCGCCGGGTGGCCCGGGCGTGCGCACCGACGCGGCGATCTATTCCGGCTACGTCATCCCGCCGTATTACGACTCGATGTGCGCCAAGATCACGGTCTGGGCGCTGAACTGGGACGGCGTCATCGCGCGCGGCCTGCGCACCCTCGACGACATGGTCGTGTACGGTGTGAAGACCACCATCCCCTACTACAAGGAAATCCTCAAGAACGAGGAATTCCGCTCCGGACGCTTCAACACCAGCTTCGTCGACGCCCACCCGGAACTCCTGAACTACGCGGTGCGACGCCCGCCGGAAATGACCGCGGCGGCCATTTCAGCCGCCATCGCCGCCCACCTCGGCATGTAACGGAACAGACAGAATCATGGCAAAAGTACACATCTCCGATCTCGTCCTGCGCGACGGCCACCAGTCCCTCATCGCCACCCGCATGCGCACAGAGGACATGCTGCCGATCTGCGGCAAACTCGACCGCGTCGGCTTCTGGTCCCTGGAAGCCTGGGGCGGCGCCACCTTCGACGCCTGTGTCCGCTTCCTCAAGGAAGACCCCTGGGAGCGCCTGAAGAAACTGCGCCGCGCCCTGCCCAACACCCGCATCAACATGCTGCTGCGCGGCCAGAACCTGCTCGGCTACCGCCACTACGCCGATGATGTCGTGCGCGCCTTCGTGCAGAAGTCCGCCGACAACGGCGTCGACGTGTTCCGCGTGTTCGACGCCATGAACGACACCCGCAACATGCGCGTGTCGATCGAGGCGGTGAAGAAATCCGGCAAGCACGCCCAGGGCGCGATCTCCTACACCGTCAGCCCGGTGCACAGCGTCGAATACTTCGTCGAGATGGCGAAGACCCTGGCCGAGATGGGCGTCGACTCCATCGCCATCAAGGACATGGCCGGCCTGCTCACGCCCTACGCCGCCCATGATCTGGTGAAAGCGGTCAAGGCCGCCACCAACCTGCCGGTCAACACCCACAGCCACGCCACCGCCGGTCTTTCGACCATGGTGCACATGAAGGCGGTGGAAGCCGGCGCCGACATCATCGACTGCTGCAATTCCGCGTTCTCCGAGGGCGCTTCCCACGCCACCACCGAGAGCATGGTCGCGGCGCTGGCCGGCAGCGAGTACGACACCGGACTGTCGCTGCCGCTGCTGCAGGAAATCGCCGCCTACTTCCGTGAGGTGCGGAAGAAATACTGGCAGTTCGA
>CAZONS010000178.1:0-7361 GCA_964581195.1 uncultured Thiobacillus sp.
CACCATCGAGGAAATGAAACGACGCCTTGCCGTGCTCGTGCCCGAGCACATCGAGATCGTCGATGAATCCGCGCTGCACGCGGGTCACGCCGGTGCCCGATCGGGTGGGGGTCATTACCAGCTCACCCTCATCGCCGCCGCCTTCGCCGGCCAGAACAGCGTCGCGCGACATCGCGCCGTCTACCAGGCGCTGGGCGACCTGATGAACACGCGGATCCACGCGCTCGCCATCACCGCGCTCGCCCCTGGCGAACTGTGAAGCGGAACTCATCCGCCTCACCCCACTCAGACACGACCACACCTACCCCGGGGATACCCATGAAATTCACTCGCCTGCTGCCTCTTCTGATCGCCTGCTGCGCATTGCCCGCGCAGGCCGCCGATACGCCCACCACCCCTCTGGCCATCGTCAATGGTGAGGCAATCCCCGCCATGTTCGGCAATTTCATCCGTCAGAACCGGATCAAGCGCAACATGCCCCCGGAAGCGCTGACCGATGAAGCGGTCAAGGATGGCGCGGTCACCGCCACGCTGCTCGCCCAGGAAGCCGTGAAGAAGGGACTGGACAAGGAACCCACCGTGGCCGCCGCCCTGGAATTCCAGAAGATGGAACTGCTTGGCCGCGCGGCGCTCGAGGACTACCTGCGCGCCAACCCGATCCGCGAGGAAGCGGTCAAGGCGGAGTACGAGATCACCAAGGCCAAGGCGGGAGAAACCGAATACCGCGCGCGCCACATCCTGGTGAACAGCGAAAAGGAAGCGAAGAATTTCATCGCCAAGCTCAACGCGAGCCGGAAGACCAAGTTCGAGGATCTGGCCAAGAAATATTCCAAGGACACCTCCGCGGGCAACGGCGGCGACCTCGGCTGGGTGTTGCCCGCCAACCTGGTGCCCGAATTCGCAGAAGCGATGGCCAGCCTGAAAAAGGGCCAGATCACCCGGACCCCGGTGCAGACGCGCTTCGGCTGGCACATCATCAAGCTGGAAGACACGCGCAAGCTGGACTTCCCCGAATACGACAAGGTCAAGGACCGCATCGCCGGCCAGTTGCAGCAACAGGCCATCGCCAAGCTGGTGAAGGAACTCTCCGCCACCGCCAAGGTGGAGTGATTCGATTTTCACGTGATTCGGGTGGGCGGGATGAGCGCCGCGCCTCCCACCCGACGCAACTACGCTTCTCTCGGGAAATCCGGCCTCGGGTCGAAATCGGACAATTGCGCCAACTGCTCATATAACGCCCGTTCGGCATCACTCAGGACGGGGGGCAGGACCACCTGTAACTGCACGTAGAAGTTGCCCGCCCCCGCCGCGGCAGGCATGCCGCGACCGGACAGACGCAGCTTCTGCCCGCCACGCGCGCCCGCGGGTACCTTCAAGCGGACATTGCCGCTCAGGGTCGGCACGGTGATCGCCGTCCCCAGCGCCGCTTCCCAGGGGGTGATCGGGGTATCCAGGTAGATATCCTGGCCATCCAGCCGGTAACGCGGGTGCGGCGCGACCTCGATCGACAGGAACAGATCGCCGGCCGGGCCGCCATGGGGTGAGCGCTGTCCCTTGCCGGGCACGCGCAAGCGCTTGCCCGGCAACGCCCCCGCCGGTACCCTCAACTTCACATCGTGGTTGCCATGCGTGGACGACAGGCTCAAATGCTTCTCGACTCCGTGGAAGGCTTCTTCCAGGCTGAGCGTGAGGCTGGCCTCGACATCCTGCCCGGGCATCGCCCCGGCACCGCGAAAGCCGCCGCGCCGGCCACCCGCGGCATGTTTGCGGCCGGCGAAAATCTGCGAAAACAAATCGGAGAAATCCGCCCCGGAAAAATCGCCGCCCATCCCGCCCCCCCAACCCGGAGGCGGCCGGAAGTCCTGTCCAGGGCGATAAGCGCTGCCCAACTGGTCGTAGGCTGAACGTTTTTCGGGATCACTCAGGACATCGTGCGCCTCGTTGACTTCCTTGAACTTCTCTTCGGCACCGACCTCCTTGGAAACGTCGGGATGATATTTCCGCGCCAGGCGTCGATACGCTTTCTTGATGTCTTCCTTGCTGGCATCGCGCGCGACGCCGAGGGTCTGATAGTAGTCTTTGAATTTCATGGGGAGATGAGGGTATTTTCCTGACACTTGCTCGCAAAACCGCGCCATATTGCTTGCGGGCACGAAGTGCTTTCACGCGCGCATGCTATGATGCGCCGTTCATATTCACTCAAGCGAAATTACCATGAGCGAGCGCCAGAATCTTCAGGACGTTTTTCTCAATACCCTGCGCAAGGAACACGTGCACTGCTCGGTGTTCCTGGTCAACGGCATCAAGCTGGTCGGCAAGATCGAATCCTTCGATCAGTACATGGTTCTGCTGCGCGGCAACGACCAGGCGGTCCAGGCGATCTTCAAGCACGCCATCTCGACCGTCTCCCCGGCCAAGCAGATCGAACTCCCGACCGGCAAGCCCGCAGAGAAATCCGCCGGCGAATGACCCCCCGTCCCGTCGATACGGCGGGACGCTCAGGTTTCGAGCAATTTCATCAAGTCAACCGCTTCCCGGCACACCTGCCGCCGGGCACGGGCTTCCAACTCGCGATAGCGATTCAACAGTTCGACTCCGCGCGCGGTCAATCTGGCGCCGCCGCCCTTCACGCCCCCGGTGACGGTTTCCACCAGCGGCGAGGGGCAGTGCCGATTGATCGAGTCGAGCATGTCCCAGGCGCGTCGATAGGAAATATGCAGATGCCGAGCGGCCCCCGATAGGGAACCCGCCTGATGGATGGCTTCCAGCAGACGAAACTTTCCCGGCCCCAGATTCCAGGGAGCGGGAATGAGTATGCGGACGATGGGTTCCGGGCGCATGCGAGAACGTCTGTGGATAAGCCGCGCATTCTACCCGGAGACGTTCAGGAGGCCGTGCGCGCCCGCACCACGCGACGCGCACGGAGGGAAGCTCACTTCCCTTTCTTGAAGGTACTCTTCACCAGCACATCCACCTTGGCCTGCTCACGGTGACATTGCGTGCAGTTCCAGCGGCCCATGTAGAGCTCGCCTTTCTTGACGCTGACATAGTGGCTGGCCGGCGCCGGCACAGGCACGCCGGGAGTGATCTTCTGGCCGATCAGATCCGGCTGCACATGACAGTCCTTGCACAGATTGAAGTCGCGGGTGATGGGCACCATGTCCTTGGTGGTATGCGGGACCATGGGTGGCGCGGCGTTGTAGGACTTGGCGAGCAGCTTGTTCGAGCCGGGGTCGCCGCCGCCAAAGTTCACCACCTCCGGAGTGCGTACGTCGTAGACACTGGAGTTATACAGCCCGAGAGCATCTTCGGGGATGGCCTGGTCCTGTACCGCGAGAGCGGGCAGGGACAAGAGAGAGGCCAGGACGGCACTCAATAGCAGGGTCTTCCTCATTTCGTCCTCCTTTGAACGGCAATGGCGTCCGCCTGCGCATTGTGGCCGCGGATCAGGGGTTTGAAATCGAACTTCAGGCTACCTTCGGGGCAAATCGGGCTGCAGCGACCGCAGTTGCTGCATTCACCGGAATACACGAGACCGCGTTCCTCCAGTTTCTTGAGATTGAGCACCTGCGGCTCCGGACAGACCTTGGCGCACTCGCCGCAGTGGGTACAGGTGTTCTTGTCGAAGCGCACCCGTACCAGCGCAGTCTTGCCGATCAGACTGTAGAACGCGCCCAGCGGGCAGAGGTGGCCGCACCAGCCGTTCTTCAGTATCAGCAGGTCGAACAGAAATATCGCCAGCAGAGCGGTGAACCCCAGGCCGAAGCCGAAGATGATCTCGCGGTGCGCCATGCCGACCGGGCTCACCCATTCGAACGCCGCCAGCCCGCTGATCACGGTGATCAAGAGGGTGGCCGCCAGGATGAAATACCGCAGCATGCGCGGCAGATGGAAAATGGGTTGTACGCCCAGCGTGTTGCGCAGCCAGCCGGCGGCATCGGTCACCATGTTCACCGGACAGACCCAGGCGCAGAACACGCGACCGCCGATCAACAGGTAGATGCCGAGCACGACGGCGGCCCCGATCAGGCTCTCCTGTTGCAGGACATGGCCGGCCAGGAAAATCTGCAGCGCCGCGAAGGGGTCGGTCAGGGGAATCAGACCGATGAATTCGGATGCCGACAGGTTCCCCGCCAGCAGGGGTACGTCCTTGGCCACTTCCCAGCCCCAGTGCGCTGTGCCGAAGAACATGAGCAGAAAGCCCAGCTGGGTGAACCGGCGCAGCACGATGTAACGCCAGGACCACACCCGCGCGAGTCCAGACAGGTTGTGGACCTTTTCGATCGAGGCCAGGGCATCTGCCCTGGAGAAGGGAGGCAGTGCGCTCATAGCCCCCCCTCATTCAGGTAATCCATGCCCGGCGCGGTCTTCGGCACGGGCGCGTCTTCGACAACAGTGGGCGGCGCTTCCGCGGGCACGAAGTCCTGGGTGATCTCGGTATCGAAGGTCCAGCCAAGGCGGTAATGCTCGCCGATCTTTCCCTGCACCAGCTTGTGCGGCAGGATGCGGATCGCGGCCACTTCCGTGGGGCAGGCCTTTTCACAGACGCCGCAACCGGTACAGGCATCGGAGTGCACCAGGGGGATGAACATGGCGTGCCTGGACGTCTGCCGTGGGTGCGTTTCCAGGGTGATCGCCGTCCCCTTGATCGGACACTCGCGGTGGCATATTTCGCAGCGCAACCCCTTGTAGGACAGACAGTTTTCGATGTCGATCACCGCCAGACCCATGCGCGCATCCTCGATGCGCTTCAGCTTGGGCGAGAGCGCGCCGGTGGGGCAGGCCTTCATGCAGGGTATGTCCGGGCACATGATGCAGGCACCGGTACGCGGCACGTAGTACGGCATGCCGATGGGCAGATCCCCCCCGGCCGGCTGCAGGAAGAGAATCTGCGGTGGGCAATCCACCACGCACTGGCCGCACTTGATGCAGGCGGCGTTGAAATCGGCTTCCGCCAGCGCGCCCGGCGGACGCAGCGCATAGGGCGCGGCGCGCGCCTCGTTATGCAGGATGTAATCCCACAACAGGCCACCGGTTCCGGCGATCGCCGCGCCTTGCGCCAGCTTCACCAGAAAATCACGGCGGGACGGGTTCAGGCCACTCGGGCCTTGTTCAGACATCTCTATCACCTATCAATGAGGACTATTTCAGGCCGGGGTGAGGAAACATGCCGGTTTCCTCACCCCGGCCCTCTCCATGCGGAGAGGGGGGGGAGCGGGAGCTAGATCACGCCTTGTAGATCTTCACCGAACACTTCTTGAAATCGGTCTCTTTCGAGAGCGGGCAAGTCGCGTCGAGGGTGACCTTGTTGATCAGCACGCCCTCGTCGAACCAGGGCACGTAGACCATGCCGCGCGGCATGCGGTTGCGACCGCCGGTCTCCAGGCGAACCTTGACCTTGCCGCGACGCGACTCGATCCAGACCAGGTCGTTCCGCTTGAGGCCCTTGGCTTCCGCATCCTTGGGATGGATCCAGCACACCGCATTGGGCACGGCGCGGTGCAGTTCCGGCACGCGACGAGTCATGGTGCCGGAGTGCCAGTGCTCCAGCACGCGGCCGGTACACAGCCAGAGGTCGTAGTTGGCGTCGGGTTTCTCGACCGGCGAGGCGTAGGGACGGAAGTAGATCTTGGCCTTGCCGGAGATATCGACGGTCTTCTCGGGACCACTGTTCTTGTCCAGATCACCCGTCATCATCTTCTGGCCATTGTTGCCATAGAAGTCGAATCCCGAGCCCGGCTTGACGTAGGGGTCATACTTCTCGTTGTTGCGCCACTGGGTTTCCACCCACTTGCCGTTCTTTTCCACCACCGGCCATTTCAGACCGCGCACCTTGTCGCCGTGATAGACGTCGAACGGCGCCAGATCGTGACCATGGCCGACACCGAACTGGCGGTATTCCTCGAACAGCGCCTTCTCGGGGAACCAGCCATCCTTGAGCAGATCGGCGATATGGTTGCCGTGACCGCCCGCGACGGCCTTGTCCGGCCACTTGTATTTCTTGTTCTCCGGCGTGGCGAACAATACGTCATACAGAGTGGATTCCGGGCTGTAACCCATCTTCACCGCCTCATCGAGCACGTTGGGCAGTTTGCCGTCCTCGAAACCATCCGCCTTGAGGCCCGGGATCTTCTGCTCACCCCAGACGTCCTTGAGCTTGAAGCGCTTGGACAACTCCAGCGTCATCCATAGATCACCGCGCGCCTGGCCGGGAGGCAGGATCTGCTGGCGCCAGACCTGGGTGCGGCGCTCGGCGTTGCCGTAGGCGCCCCACTTCTCGTTGATCATGGCGGCGGGCAGGATCAGGTCGGCCACCTTGGCGGAAACGCCGGGGTAGGCATCGGCGACGACGATGAAGTTGTTCATCTCGCGCGCGCCCTTGATCCAGTGATTGACGTTGGCGGTGTTCTGCCAGGGGTTGTTCACCTGGGTCCAGGAGAACAGGATGTTGCCGTCTTCCAGATCGCGCATGATCTTGACGAAGTGGCTGCCCATCTGCGGGTTGAGGGTCTTGGCCGGCAACTTCCAGACCTTCTCGGTGATGGCGCGGTGTTTCGGGTTCATCACCACCATGTCTGAAGGCAGCCGGTGGGCGAAGGTGCCGACCTCACGCGCCGTGCCGCAGGCGGAAGGCTGACCGGTCAGGGAGAAGGCGCCATCGCCGGGCTTGCACTGGCGACCGGTGAGCAGATGGTTCATGTAGGCCTGCTCGTTGACCCAGGAACCGCGCTGATGCTGGTTGAAGCCCATGGTCCAGTAGGACACGACCTTGCGGCCCTTCTCGCAATAGAGGTCGGCCAGCGCCCGCAGCTTGGCCTTGAACTCATCCATCGACTCATCCGGATCGCCCTTGGCGACAGCGGCGGTGAATTCCAGCGTATAGGGCTCCAGGGCGGTCTTGAAGTCCTCGAAACTGATCGCCCAGTCCTTCATCGCGGAACCGGCGTTCTTCTGCTCCACCACCTCGCCTTCCTTCTTGCGCTGGGCGATGGCTTCCCACTTGTCGATGACATGGGACTGCTCGTTCTTGACGATCTCCATCTCGGCGGCGGAAGCGAACTTGTCGGCATTCTTCGGGCGGAAGCCATAGCCGATGTCGTAGGGACCGGTGGCGAACTGGGTGTGCTTCTTGACGAAATCGTGGTCGATGGCGTCGCGCTTGACGATCTCGCGGGCGATGTAGTTCTGGATTGCCAGGTCACCACTGGGCGCGAAGATGATTTCGATGTCGGCGATATCGGAGGACATGTTGCCGTACACCGACAGGTTCACCACTCTCATCTTGTCGTGGGTCAACCGCCGGTTGGTGATGCGCGACCACAGGATGGGGTGCATCTCCGCCATGTTGGCACCCCACAGCA
>CAZONS010000179.1:0-7351 GCA_964581195.1 uncultured Thiobacillus sp.
CGGTCGAGCGCCTTGCGTTCGCTGATATCGACGAAGCTGACCACGGCGCCGACGATGCGTCCATCCTTCAGCATGGGCTGCGTGGCGGTAGCCACCGGCAACGGCGCGCCGTCGGCGCGCCAGAACAGATCGTCGTCGTCACTCACGGTCTCGCCTGTCCTCAGCGCCTTGAGCATCGGGCAGGTCTCGGCGGGGAATGGCCTGCCATCGGCATGCGTGTGGTGCAGGGTGTCGTGTACCGGCACGCCGATCAGGGCCTCCCTCGCGTAGCCGAGCATGCGGCTGCCGGCAGGGTTGATGAAGATCAGACGTCCCTTGTCATCCATGCCGTAGAGACCGTTGCCGCTGGCTTCCAGGATCAGCCGGCCGCGCTCCTCCAGTTCCCGCAACTCGCTCGTGCGCCGCGCCACCAGATCCTCCAGGCGATGCCGGTAGGCGGCCAGTTCCGCCTCGATGCGCTGCCGCTCGCCACAGTCCTGGAAGACCACGACGGCACCGATCACCTCATCCCCCTCGCTGATGCGCGCGGAGTGGTACTCGACGGCAAAGTGGGTGCCGTCCTTGCGCCAGAAGCAATCGTTGTCCACGTAGCGGACACGGCCATCACGCAAGGTGAGATGCGTCGGGCACGACTCGCTTGGGAACGGCGCGCCATCGGCATGATGATGGTGGGTCAGGACATGAATGGGTTGACCGATCACTTCCTCGGCGGTGTAACCCAGCATGGCCAGGGCCGCCGGGTTGATGAAGGTGGCGCGGCCTTCGCGGTCGATGCCGAAGACGCCCTCGGCCACCGACTCCAGCAACAACCGGTTGTGTCGCCCCAGTCGGTCGACCCGCTCCAGCGCCGCCTCGGCCCGGGCCAGCGCCTCCCGCAGACTCTGGCTGCGTTCGAGATGGAACACCCGCAGGACCATGGCCACGGAAAACGCCATGATCACCGCGCAGGCGGCACGGAACCACTGCACCGGCACGCCGATCGCCGCGTGGAAGGACTCCTGGTTCAGCCAGGACGCGAGGGCCAGGTCGGCGCGCGGCACCACCAGGCCGCCGAACACGCCATAGGCGATGAAGGCGCCTCCGGCCAACAGGCAGGCGATTCTGATCCGACCTGACTCGACCGGCCCCAGCGCCGGCCGGATGCGCCTGGCGAAGTAGGCGATGAAGCCGATACCGGCGAGCAGTGAACCCGGGAAACCGTAGAGATAGCGCGACCAGATGGCCAGGTCGCGCAGCGGCTCCTGACCCAGCAAAGCGCCCGCCGCCACCCCCGCCAGCAGCGCCGCATGCGCGCGGATGCTCAGCGCATGGCGGAGCGCGCCGCCTTCGAGATCCAGCGTGGCCGCGAGCAGGCGACGACCGAATTCATAGAGCAGCAGGTAGGACGCCAGCAGGGTGAACGGCCGCGCCGCCGCAAGCCCGGGAGTATCGCCGCGCACCAGGCTCCATAACTCCATCCACTCCAGGATGCCGTGGACCAGGGCGAAGGCGGCCAGCCAGACACTGATGACGGAGAGCGCGAAGCGGCTGTCCTGCCTGGGCCAGATCACGAGGACCAGCGCAAGCGCCAGGAAGGCCAGCCCATAGACGAGGAAAACGATGTCCATCTCAATCACGCGACGGTCGCGTGAGCGTTCGCAGGGTCTCCAGCGCCGGTTCGAAGTCGTAGGCCTCGATCTGACGGCCCAGGCGCGTCATCTCGGCCTCGGCGCCCCGAAGTGTCGGGGCGATGGCGCGAAACACCGCGATGGCGCCCGCATCCCCCCCCTCCAGCAGGGAGGCGAGGTGATCCAATTGTTCCCGAATATCGGCCAGGTCGACCTTGGCCGTCTCCGTGGCCGCCGCCTCGGGCGTCACCAGCACACTGTTCGCCGCCGTGAAAAAGACGCGCAGGGCGGCGATCAGGACAGCCGCGCGCGCCTTGATCTCGTCGGGCGGTTGCCGCCCACGCACGGCCAGATCGAGGGCTTCCGCGAGCGCTTGCAGGTCGATGGCGGCGAGACTGCCCGCCGCGCCCTTGAGGCCATGCGCCAACTGCCAGAGCTGTTCATGGTCGCCACGCGACACGGCATCGCCGAGGCGCGTCACATCCTCCTCGTGATGGGCCACGAACAGGCGCACCAGGCGCGCGAACTTCTCCCGATTGCCGCGCGTCATGCGCAGGCCGGCCTGAACATCCAGACCGGGAATGCGCTCGAGCGCATCGCCGGACGCGGCGACGACAGGCGCGGGCCTGGCGAGATCGGCGAGCGCGCCGGAAGGGGGCGCGCCGCCCTCGCGACTCGGTCGCGAGGGCAGCCACTTCGCCAGGGCGAGATACAGCGTGTCGGGATCCACCGGCTTTGCGATATGGCCGTTCATGCCGGCCTCGATGCATCGCCGACGGTCCTCGTTGAAGGCGTTGGCGGTCATCGCCAGGATCGGCACCCTTTCATACCCGGGCAGCGCGCGAATCGCGCGGGTGGCCTCGAGACCGTCCATCACGGGCATCTGCATGTCCATGAGGATGAGGTCGTAGGGGGGACGTGCCCGCCTGACCCTGTCCAGCGCCACCTGGCCGTTGCCGGCGAGGTCGGCGTCGAGCCCCGCCGCGTGCAACAACTCCAGGGCCACCTCCTGATTGACCTCGTTGTCCTCGCACAGCAGCAGACGGGCGCCAGCGAACGTGTCGATCGGAACCGCAATCTCGGAGGCCACGGCCACTTCCACCTCCCCTGCCTCGAACAGGGCAACCAGCCGGTCATACAGGGACGAGGGCGTCACCGGCTTGGACAGGATGCCCCGGAATCCGGCCAGCCGCGCCTGATCATGCAGGGCCCGCTCGTCATCGGTGGTGACCAGCAGGCAGGCCGGCATGCGGGCAAGCCCCGGCGCGCCCAGCCGACGCATCGTCGCCAGGCCATCCAGACCCGGCATCCCCCGATCCAGCAGCACGAGATCATAGGGCGCATCGGCGCGATCCGCCGCCCGCGCCGCGGCCACCGCCGCCTCTCCGGAATCGACCACATCCACCCGCAGTCGCAGCGCGCGCAGCATGCCCGCGAGCACTTCACGCGCGGCGGGAACGTCATCGGCCAGCAGCGCGCGCAATCCCTCCAGCTTCGTGCTGGGCGAGGTCGCGCCGGTTTGCGCGCAGCGTCCCAGCCGGGCGGTGAGCCAGAACACGCTGCCCGCGCCGGGACGGCTCTCGACGCCGGTTTCACCCTGCATCAGTTCGGCGAGATGGCGCGTGATCGCCAGGCCCAGGCCGGTGCCACCGTAACGGCGGGTGGTTGACGCATCCACCTGTTCGAAGGCCTGGAACAGGCGCGCCTGGTGCTCCTCGGGAATGCCGATGCCGGTATCACTGACCTCGAAACGCAACAGCAGCGTCGTCTCGGTCGCGTCGAGCAGCGACGCGCGCAAGGTCACCGCGCCGGCCTCGGTGAATTTGACGGCGTTGCCGGCATAGTTGAGCAGCGCCTGGGTCAGGCGGGTGAAATCGCCATGCAGGCGGCGGGGTAGGTTCGGCGCGATGTCGACGACCAGTTCCAGCCCCTTGGCGCGCGCCTTGTCCATGACAAGGTTGGCCACCCCGGCGAGCAGGCGGTCGAGGTCGAAATCGCTGTGATCCAGCGTCAGCTTGCCGGCCTCGATCTTGGAGATGTCCAGCACATCATTGATCACGGAAAGCAGGTGGTGCGCCGAATCCGTGATCTTGCGCAACTTGTTGCCGCGCTCCACATCCTGGCAACTCGCTTGCAACAGATGCGTGAGACCGACGATGGCGTTCATCGGCGTGCGGATTTCATGACTCATGTTGGCGAGAAAGGCGCTCTTGGCCTGGTTGGCCATTTCCGCCTCCAACTTGGCCTCGACCAACTGGTGGGTTCGCTCCTCGACCAGTTCCTCCAGATGATGACGGTACTGATCGAGTTCCAAGGCGATGCGCTTCTTCTCGCTGATGTCCTCCTTCACCGCCAGGTAATGGGTGATGCGGCCATCCGCCTGGCGGATCGCCGTGATCGTGGCCTTCTCGTGATAGAGCTCGCCATTCTTGCGCCGGTTGACGAATTCACCCCGCCAGCTTTCGCCCTGGGTCAGGCTGTCCCACAGGGAACGGTAGGTTTCCGGCGGGGTCTGCCCGGCATGGAGTATGTTCGGGTTCTGGCCGATCGCCTCCTCGCGGCTGTAGCCGGTCGTCTCCACAAAGGCCTGGTTGACGTATTCGATACGGGCATCGAGATCGGTGATGACGATGCTGGTCGGACTTTGCTCCACCGCCAGGGAGAGCTTGCGCAACTGTTCCTCGACCAGGACCCGCTCGGTCACGTCCTGGACGGTGCCCAGGGAGCGCAAGGGGGTGCCGTCAGCGGCGTAATGGGTTTCGCAGCGTTCGTGGACGTGCTTGATCCGTCCATCCGGAAACGACAGCCGATGCACGATCTCATAGGGCATCCGGGTGGCGAGGGAATCCTGGTAGGCCTGATTCACCCGGGCGCGATCATCCGGATGGATGGCATCGAGAAACGTCTCGTAGGAGGCGGCGAATCGAGACGCGTCCACCTCGAAGATGCGAAAGATCTCGTCCGACCAATACAAGTGGTTGTTGCCCAGATCGAGTTCCCAACTGCCGATGTGCGCGACCCGCTGGGCATCGCGCAAACGCGTCTCCGACTGGCGCAGGGCCGCCTCCGCCGCCTGCTGCTCCTCCAGCATGGCGATCAGGGCCTGTCGGGATTCGTCGGCGCGCGCCAGCAGGCCGGCCAGATCCACCTGCGCGGCGCGCGCCTGCAGTTCAGCCCGCTCGCGGGCGACCTCGTTCCTTTCCAGGGCATCCAGCATGTGGTTGAAATCATCGCCCAGCTGGCCGACTTCATCCTTACGGGTGAAGCTGAGCTTGAAGCCGCGCTCGCCCGCCGCCACCCGCCCGACGCCTTCGACCAGGCGGCGCAGGCCGCGGGTCAGGCCATTCGATATGGCCAGGGCGAGCAGGGCGATCAGCACGGTGCCGAGCAGGGCGAACACCAGGCCATCGCGGCGCAGCCGATCCAGACTCTGGTCGAGCGTTTCCCGCCCGATGCCGACCCGCGCCCAGCCGAGCAGGTGGTCGCCATCCAGAACCGGCACCGCCAGATCCGTCAGTTTCCGGTCATGCCCCAGGATCGTGGGTTTTGCCGGCGCGTTCAGCAGCAGTCGTCCCCCCGGGTCGCTCAGATATTGTCCGACCCGGGTCACATCGCTGTGCGCGAGCACGCGGCCGCCGCGGCTCACCAGCATGACGTAGCGCACATTCGGCTCGTGCTCCAGCGACTGCACCAGTTCCTGGAGGCCGGCCACGTCGTTCGCCAGCATCCAGGACGTCGTGTTCACCGCCAGCGTGCCAGCCAGACTGCGGGCATGTTCCTGAAGATTGCGCTCGAGCAGTTCGCCGCGCTGATTGACCATGTAGAACACCAGCAGGCCCATCAACGCGGCCTGCAACAGCGTGATGCCGATGACCAGTTGCTGGCGGATCGTGAGATTGCGCAGGAGGCGGAACAGGGGGTTCATGGCCTTGCCGCCTCAATCGGCGAGCGCATCGCGGTAGCGCTGGGCAATGGCCACGAACTCGGGAAATACGTCGAGGAAGGCATCGACCACATCCGGGTCGAAATGGCGGCCGCGGTCGCCCAGAATGATGTCGCGCGCCTGCTCGAAGGGCATGGGCGGCTTGTACACACGGCGCGAGATGAGGGCGTCGAAGACGTCGGCCAGGGCCATCAGCCGCGCGGGAATGGGGATCGCCTCGCCGGCCAGGCCATCGGGATAGCCGCTGCCATCCCACTTCTCATGGTGCCAATGGGCGATTTCCTTGGCGATGGCGAGAAATGCCACCGGCTGCACCGCGTCCCGCTCCGCCTGTTCGATCGCCTCCGACCCCAGGCGGGCATGGGTCTTCATGATGGCCCACTCCTCCGCCGTCAGCTTGCCCGGCTTCAGCAGGATGTGATCGGGTATGCCGACCTTGCCGATGTCGTGCAGCGGCGCCGATTTGGCCAGCAGATCGATGTAGTCGTCAGTCAGCCGTCCGACGAAGCGCGGGTGCGCGCGCAGGCGATCGGCGAGCGCGCGCACATACGACTGGGTCCGGCGGATGTGGTTGCCGGTCTCCGGGTCGCGCGTCTCCGCCAGCCGCGCCAGGGCGTGGATGCTGACATCCTGGATCAGCAGGATTTCCTTGAGCCGGGCGGCCACCTCGGCTTCCAGCACCTCATTCTTGTTGCGCAGCCAGTCGCGAGCGGCCTTCAGCTCCAGTTGCGCCCTCACCCGCGCCTGCACGATGGGGGGGCGGATCGGCTTGGTGATGTAGTCGACGGCGCCCAGGTCGAAACCGCGCTGCTCGTCCTCGAGGGCGGTCATCGCGGTCACGAAGATGACCGGGACATCCGCGCATTCCGGCATTTCCCGCAGCCGCGCGAGAACGCCGTAGCCATCCATGCCCGGCATCATGACATCGAGAAGAATCAGGTCCGGCCTCGGCGTCGAAGCCGCGAGACGCAGCGCGCGCGGCCCGGAATTGGCCACCAGGATGCGATAGTCGGAGGCGAGGAGATCCGCCAGGACGGCAAGGTTTTCCGGAGTGTCATCCACCAGCAGGAGGGTGGCGGTACGACCCGGGTCGGGATGGGATGAGGCCTGTGCGATCGACATGAAGAAGGGCGGTGTGCTGAACACAGCATATCGGCGCGCGCAATGAAATATTTAGACCTTTTTTTTCTTATGGTTATTACCTAGGAGCCTGTCGGACTTTGGGCTCCAATAGCGAAAAGCGGCCCCGCCGAGGCCATTTTTTGACCATTTCGCTGGGGAATGGTCGAACCATTGCTCAAGAAATGGGCGAAAAAGGGGCCGGCGCGGTTGCTTTGCAGCCGGAGATTCCAAAGTCCGACAGGCTCCTAGGAGCCCGCCGGCCTCTGACCGCGCGCCCGCGGCCATCGCGACAGCGCGCTATTCCACCAGCTTGCGATACAGGGTCCGCTCGCTGATGCCCAGGCGCCTCGCCAGGGCCTTGCGGTCGCCACCGAGACGGTCGAGCGCCTGACGCACATAGCGGCGCTCGACTTCATCGAGGGGCAGGATGTCACCCGCCTCCCCCCCCGTCGCGCCCGTTCGCGACAGTTCCGGATCAGCGCGAAGGCTCAGCACATCGCCATCGGCCATCAGCATGGCGCGCTCCAGCAGGTTCCTCAGTTCCCGGATGTTGCCGGGGAAACCGTATTCCCGCAGTTGCCGCCGCGAAGCGGCATCCAGGCGCAAGGGCCGTTCCGGCGCCAGACGCGCGAGCAGGTGTTCCACCAGCAGCGGCAGATCCTCCCGACGCTCGCGCAAG
>CAZONS010000180.1:0-7276 GCA_964581195.1 uncultured Thiobacillus sp.
CCACCCTCACCCGCAAACTGCGCCTGCTCGGCCTGCTCGAACGGCAACTGGGCGAGCGCAAGATCGATGTCATCATCGAAACCCCCGGCGACACCCGCCCCATCGTCCAGATCGCGCACGCAACCGGAATACAGCTATGACGCTCACCGTGGAACAAGCCGCCCTGCGCCACGCGCGGCAACTTTGCCTGGGACACCGTGATGCCTTGCTGGACGCGCTTGCCGACCTTGACCAACGTAGCCTCGCCGCCGACGAACGGGTCAACCCGCGACGTAACCGGGACGAATTCACGCAAGGCCATCCTGAAACGCCCGAAGAATGCTTCTCCCGACTGCGCTCGCCATCCAGTGGGCGTGTCAAATGCGGGATTCCCTGAGTGCGATCGACTTGAAGCTGAAACCACTGTTTACGGGCATGGCGGGATGAAACCGGCGACACTGGGGCGCTGCCTGAATGGTGGCCACGACTGCGACTGGGAAGGCATTTGATTCCGGCATTCAAGGATATCGAGCGTTACCGCCAGCGTCTGTCCAGGCGACATCCCGACCACTTTCGCATTGCGCAAGCGGCCTTCTGGGTCGGGCTGTTCACGATTGCCGCGAAGTTGATCGCCGCAGGTAAGGAAATCGCGGTGGCCTGGCGCTACGGACGTGGGCCGGAAGTGGACGCCTACAACCTGGCCCTGACACTCTCGACCTGGTTACCCGTTACCTTGATTTCCGTGTTGACGGTGGTGCTGGTGCCCGCCCTGGCAAGCCTGGGTAACGAAGACAAGTCCGGACGAACCCGATTTCTCGCGGAACTCAACGGATTGAGTCTGTGGGCAGCGTTTGCAGCGGCGCTTTTCGCGGGTGTATTCAGTGTTTGGGGCTTCTCCTGGTACGCCAGTGGCCTGGAGCCGGCCACGCTGGAGATGACGCGGCACATGCTGAAAGCCTTCATGCCGCTGGCCGCACTGAGCGTATTGGTCGGCTTGTACATGACCCGACTGCAGGCGATGCACGACCACCGGTACGCGTTGGCGGAAGGCCTACCGCCCTTGGCCATCATCCTGATGCTCTGGGTCTGGTGGACGCACGATAGTCTGCCGCTCTTGGCGGGTACACTGCTTGGAACCGCGCTGCAAGCACTCTGGCTCGCTCGTCTTGTCAGCCAGCATGACGGTCAAACGGCGGGTGTGGCTTGGCGCATGCAATCGGCTTCGTGGCCCGTGCTATGGCGTTCGGCCCTCATCATGGGCATCGGCCAGATCGCCATGAGCATGACCACGCCCATCGACCAATACTTCGCCGCCGATCTGGGGACGGGGGCCATCGCAACGCTGGGTTATGCCAACCGACTGATCGGTCTGGGCATGTCTCTGGTGGCCATGACGGTCTCTCGTGCCACCCTGCCGGTTTTCGCGGAAGCCGTTGCGGCCGGACAACGTGCCCTGATCCACCGGGTGGCGCTGAAATGGGCCGGGATGCTGCTCCTGACCGGTGTCATGTCCGCCACCGCATTCTGGTTGTTGGCGCCGTGGGCGGTCGAACTGCTGTTTCAACGTGGTGCATTCACTGGGGGAGACACGCTCGCGGTGACCGAAGCGCTGCGTTATGGCGTGTGGCAATGGCCTTTCTACATGGCGGGGCTGGTTTTTGTATCGCTGCTGGCTGCTCAGCGGCGCTATGCCATCCTCAGCGTGATCGCGCTGGCCAATGTTGCCTGCAAGACGGCTGGCAATCTCCTCCTCGTCCCGGACATGGGCTTGAATGGCATCCTGCTGGCTACCGTGTTGATGTACACCCTCTCCACGTTACTTGCCTATTGGGCCATCAATTCGCAACGGAGCCGCACGTGAAACTGCTCTTCCTCATCCATTCACTGGGTAGTGGCGGTGCTGAACGCGTGACGGCCAATCTCGCCAACCATTTCGCAGAAAAGGGGTGGCAAGTCACGATGGTCACAATGGCGTCGGAAGAGCAGGATTTCTACCCCCTCCACCCGTCAGTCGAACGTATTGCGATCGACATGGCGAGCATGAGTGGAAACCCCCTCATCGGCTTATGGCGGAACCTGCGTCGCCTCGCGCATTTGCGCTCGATTCTGCGTCGGACCGACCCCGACATCGCCCAGGGCATGATGACTACCGCCAACATTCTGCTGGCCTATGCCGCCTGGGGCCTGCCTCGACCCTGCCTCATTGGCTCGGAACGCGTCCACCCGCCGCAATTCCCCCTCGACGGACGCTGGGAAGCGCTACGCCGCCATGCCTATGGCAAGCTCGCGGCCATGACGACCATGACACGGGAGAGCGCCAGATGGCTGGAAACCCACACGGCAACCTGCAGGGTATCCGTCATCCCCAACCCGGTGTGCTGGCCATTGCCCGTTCTGGCCCCCAGTCTGTGGCCTGATACGATATGCCCACCTGGGCGCCACGTATTGCTGGCCGTCGGCCGGCTGGAGCGGCAAAAAGGCTTCGATTGCCTGATCGAGGCCTTCTCCATGTTGGCGCCGACTCATGCCGACTGGGATCTGGTGGTATTGGGTGAGGGTTCTCAGCGCTCGGCGCTGCGCGAACAGAAACAACAGGCGGGGTTGGAAACGCGTGTTCACCTGCCTGGCAAGGTGGGCAATGTGGGCGAGTGGTACGCACGCGCGGACATCTATGCGATGAGCTCCCGTTTCGAGGGCTTTCCGAATACGTTGGTCGAAGCTCAGGCATATGGCTTACCCGCCGTGAGCTTCGACTGCGACAGTGGCCCGCGCGATATCCTCCGCGATCAGGTGGACGGACTTCTGGTGCCACCAGGCGATGTCATCGCATTGGCGGCCGCGTTGGACCGATTGATGGGGAATGCCGAACTGAGAGCCAGCTTCGCCGCGCGGGCGATCGAAGTCAGGGAACGGTTTTCCATGGAGCGCATAGCCGGTCTGTGGCAGGCACTATTTGAGGATGTGGTGAATGACAGGGCACGCTGCAGAAGTCGCAAAGGGTGAGCGATTCGAGTTTGGCGCCAACTGGGCGCTCTTCCTGGAGACCCTCAACGACCATAAGGTCGCGCTGGCGGAACAGTCGTTGCGCGCCAGGCTGGGGGTCGCCGATTTACAGGGAAAGCGCTTTCTCGATATTGGCAGCGGCTCTGGGCTGTTCAGCCTGGCGGCGCGACGGTTGGGGGCAAGCGTGCATTCGTTCGATTACGATCCGGAGTCGGTGGCCTGTACCGCCGAACTCAAGCGTCGCTATTTTCCAGACGATCCCTCCTGGGTCGTCGAGCAAGGCTCCGCGCTCGACCCGGACTATCTGCAACGTCTGGGCCAGTGGAACATCGTGTATTCCTGGGGTGTCCTGCATCACACCGGCGACATGTGGCGCGCGCTGGAAAACGTGATGCCACTCGTTGCACGGGAAGGGACACTGTTCATCGCCCTTTACAACCATCAACAAGTGATGACCCCCGTCTGGACCCAGATTAAGCGCGCCTACAACCGCTTACCGCACGGCCTGCGCTGGCTTGTGCTCGGGCCCGCCTTGCTTCGTCTTTGGGGCCCGCGAACGCTATACGACCTGCTGCGTGGAAAGCCTTTCCATACCTGGCGGCATTACGCGGAGCACAGCGCGCGGGGCATGTCCGCCTGGCGTGATGTGGTTGACTGGGTCGGAGGTTATCCTTTCGAAACAGCCAAGCCCGAGGAGGTTTTCCGCTTTGCTCGTGACAGGGGATTTGTCCTGTTCGAACTGGTGACCTGTGGTGGCGGACTGGGCTGCAATGAGTTTGTGTTTACCCGTGCCCCTTCCCCCTGAAACCATCCTGTTCCTCACGCGTTCCCTGGAACGCGGCGGCGCGGAAAGGCAACTGGTCGTGCTGGCGACTGGGCTGGCGCGGCGTGGATACGACGTATCCGTCGTGGCCCTCTACGGCGGCGGCGCGCTTGAGGCCGAGCTTATTGAGGTGGGGGTGCGCTGCATCAACCTGAACAAACGTAGGCGTTGGGATGTGCTGCCGTTCCTGTTTCGGCTGGGAAGGCTGTTGCTCGCCCAGCGCCCCGGCCTGCTGCTGAGTTACCTCAGCGTACCCAACATCCTCGCCACCCTGTTCAAACCTCTACTACCGGAAACCCGACTGGTATGGGGCGTGCGCGCTTCCAGACTGGATTGGAGCCGTTATGACAGGCTGTCGCACCTTTCCTGGTGGCTGGAATGCCGCCTGTCTCGGTTTGCCGATCTCATCATCGCGAATTCGCACGCGGGGCGTGCCGATGCAATCGCATCCGGTTTTCCCGCGAATCGCATTCAAGTCGTCGCCAACGGCATCGACACCCATCGGTTTCAACTTGATCCGGCCATGCGGGAGCAAGTGCGCACGGAGTGGGGCGTATTGAGCCATGAACCATTGGTCGGCATGGCCGCGCGCCTGGATCCCGCGAAAGATCACGGAACATTCTTGCGGGCGGCTGCACTGATCGCGCGGAGACGACCGGAGGTGCGCTTCGTCTGTATTGGTGACGGGACGAGTTCTGACCGATCGGAACTCCTGCAACTGACGGAATCACTTGGTCTGACCACTCGCCTGATCTGGGTGGGCGGTCGAGACGATATGGCGGCGGTCTACAGCGCCATGGACATTGCCGCATCATCCTCGCGCAGCGAGGGGTTCTCTAACGTGATCGCCGAAGCCATGTCATGTGAAAGACCCTGTGTGGTGACGGACGTGGGTGATTCCGCCTGGATCGTGGGGGCACCCGACCAGGTCGTTCCCGCATCGGATCCTCAGGCATTGGCGGAGGCGCTCCTGCGACTGATCCAGTTGCCGGAGCGCCTCCGCGCGGAACGGGGCTTGGCCGCGAGGGCCCGCATCGAGACCGAATTTGGTGTCGATGCACTGGTGACACGAACCCTGGCGGCGCTAGAGCTGAATCGATGCGTCTAGCCCACATCATCACCGGCCTTGATACCGGCGGCGCCGAGCGCATGCTGCTGCGCCTCGGCGAGCGCCTGCATCCGGACTTCGAGCAATCGGTCATCTCACTGACTGGTGCCGGCCCCGTCGCTGAGGAACTGCGCGCGGCGGGGGTGGAAGTGGTCGCTCTGGGCATGTCGCCATCGCGACCGAATCCGCTCGACCTGTGGCGGCTCACCCAGCTATTGCAACGATGGAAGCCGGATGTGGTGCAGACCTGGATGTACCACGCCGATCTGGTCGGCGGCTTGGCGGCGCGGCTGGCGGGTATCCGCGCCGTGGCCTGGAACATCCGCAACAACGATCTATCCCCTGAAAAAACCTCGCCCCGAACGCGCGCGCTGGTCGGCTGGCTGGCCCGCCTGTCGGGCTGGCTGCCGGCGCGCATCGTCTGCTGCTCCGAGGCCGCGCGGCGAACGCATGTGGCGCTGGGCTATGCCGATGACCGTTTCCAGGTCATTCCAAACGGCTTCGATTTACGCCGTTTCAGCCCAAATCCAGAAGCACGCGCCGGTGTGCGCGCCGAATTGGGCCTGCCGCCGGAGGCGCCCCTGATCGGCCTGATCGCGCGATTCGATCCGCAGAAAAATCATGCCGGCTTCCTCGCCGCCGCCGGTTCGCTACATCGCCAGAGTCCCGACGTGCATTTCGTGCTTGCGGGGCGGGATGTCGTGCCGGGTAATCGACCACTTCTGGAGTGGGCGAATGCCGCCGGTGTCAGTGCCGTCATCCACCTGCTCGGCGAGCGGCAGGACATCCCGCGACTGACTGCCTCACTCGATCTGGCCACGCTGGCCTCCTGGGGCGAGGCCTTCCCCAATGTCCTGGGCGAAGCGATGGCATGCGGGGTGCCCTGCGTGGCGACCGATGCCGGCGATGCCGCATTGATCATTGGCGACTGTGGACGGGTAGTGCCGCGCGAGGATATGACGGCACTGGCGGCGGCCTGGCTGGAACTTCTTGAACTGCCCGCCACGCAACGCGAGGCACTGGGCAACGCGGCGCGGGAACGGATCGCCCGGCATTTCAATCTGGATGGCATCGCGGACCGCTATGCGGCGCTGTACCGGGCCATGGTGGGGGGACGCTGATATGTGCGGTATCGCCGGCATCATCGATTGCCATGGATTAGCCGACGGCGCGGCGCGGGTCACACGCATGGCCGACGCGCTCGCCCATCGCGGCCCCGACGATGCCGGCACCTGGGTGGATGAATCCGCCGGCGTCGCGCTCGCGCATCGTCGCTTGTCCATCCTCGATCTTTCTCCGGCTGGGCATCAGCCGATGGCGTCCGCCTGTGGCCGTTTCGTCATCGTGTTCAATGGCGAGATATACAACCATCCCGACTTGCGGGAGGCGTTGGGCGAAATCCAATGGCGCGGCCATTCCGACACGGAAACCCTGCTTGCCGCCATCGCAGCCTGGGGTATTGAGGCGGCCCTGAGCCGTTGCGTGGGCATGTTCGCCTTTGCCCTGTGGGATCGTCAGGCGCGCGCGCTCACCCTGGCGCGCGACCGGCTGGGCGAGAAGCCGCTGTATTACGGCCGGGTCGACGGGACTTTCCTGTTCGCTTCGGAGCTCAAGACCCTGCGCGCCTGGCCGGGTTTCAACGCCGAGATCGACCGCGATGCCCTGGCGCTTTACATGCGCCACAACTATGTGCCGGCGCCCCGGAGCATCTACCAAGGCATCCACAAGCTGCCGCCCGGCACCCTGTTGCGGGTGACGGCGGCCGCCGCTGGCGAGCCCATCGCTTACTGGTCCGCACGGAAGGTGCCGGCGCCGGACTGGCCCACCCCTTCGACGGCGGTGACCGCGAAGCCGTCGATGAACTGGAACGTCTATTGCATCAGTCCATTGCCGGCCAGTGCCTTGCCGATGTGCCGCTCGGCGCCTTTCTTTCCGGCGGCATCGACTCTTCCGTGGTGGTGGCCCTGATGCAGGCCATGAGCAGCCAACGGGTCAAGACCTTCACCATCGGTTTCCACGAAAGCGGTTACAACGAAGCGGAACACGCCAAGGCGGTGGCGGCGCATCTCGGCACGGAACACACCGAGCTGTATGTCACCTCCCGGCAGGCGATGGACGTCATTCCGCTGTTGCCGGCGCTGTATGACGAACCCTTCGCCGACTCATCGCAGATCCCCACCTATCTGGTCTCGGCGCTCGCCCGCCAGCATGTCACCGTGAGTCTCTCCGGCGATGGCGGCGACGAATTGTTCGGCGGCTACAACCGTTACTTCTGGGCCATGCGTCTGTGGCGGCGCCTGGAGCGGATGCCGCGACCGTTGCGGCGCGCCCTGGCCGCCATCGCGCAGGCGCCTTCTCCCGCC
>CAZONS010000181.1:0-7235 GCA_964581195.1 uncultured Thiobacillus sp.
CCAGCGTGTTTTTCAACACGGCGGGAATGGAGCGATGGCGCTCCGGCGTCACGATGATCATGCCCTGATGCTCCTTGAGCATCCGGTTCAGCCGGACCGCGTTCGCTGGCGCCTCCTTCGTCGGACCCGGATCACACTCACACAGGGGCAAGGGATAGTCGGCGGTATCGACCATGTTGGCGTCCACCCACATGCCGCGCGCCGTATCCTCGGCCAGGCGCGCCAGTTTGCGCTGCACGGAATCCAGCCTGTTGCTAACCACCATCACCAGGATGCGCACGCCACTGCGCTTTCTCGGGCCACGAAGGTTGCCCGGAGAGGCGATCGGTGAAACGGGAAGAGACATCGGTGGGACTCGCTGGTAATTATGGGAATGGCTCGCATCCTGCCGCACTCGGCGCGCCCGCCGCAGTGAGAATACTCACGCGACAAGAAGGGTGAAAGGCGAACCGTACCGGCGCGGCCATCACCGGCAAATGCAAAAACCCGCACGTTTGCACATTTTTTAATCATGCCGTCGATTTTTTTTACACCCGCTCCTGATTTCACTTTAGTGGTAGAGAATTCTTTATTGCCAATGATAGAAGCGCAAACAGAATCAGTGACTTGCCTCGACACAGCCCAGCAATGCCACACATGGCACGGGCATTGCTTAAGTCACGCCATGCAAACGGACGTCCTGTTTTGCCTCCAGTTTTGCCGTGAACAAGCAGCATCTAGTTAATGAACTTTAGGAAGGATCCATCATGAAGAAACTCGCTCTCGTCGCCGCGCTGGCGTTCACCAGCAACGCCTACGCCCTCACCATCACCGACAGCTTCAGCAACGCCGAACAGACCACGGAAATCAACCAGTCCGGCCTCCTGGACTACTTCGACACCAACCTGGGCATCCTGGACTCCGTGCAGTTGTTCCTGGAAGGCGCGATGACCACCACCATCACCCTGACCAACAACGCCGTCCAGACGCAAACCACCAAGGGCACCGGCACCGTCGACCTGTTCTTCTCCGGCGTGCCCGCGCTGAGCGTGCCGGCCCCCGCCGTCAGCCTGAGCGCGACCACCGGCTTCGTGAGCCTCAATGCCAGTGAGACCCAGAGCTATGGCCCGCTCGCCAACACCGGCTCCTGGGACAGCGGCGTGCAGACCGGCGCCGGCATCCTGAGCGCCTTCTCCTTGGCGGGTGGCGGCACCTTCAGCATCGGCTGCTCCTCCATCAGCGGCATCTCCATCACCGGCGGCGGTGGCAACATCGGCTCCGACCAGGCGACCACCGCCGGCTGTAGCGCCCGCGTCGAGTATGTCTACCACGACGCTCCCCCGCCCCCGCCCCCGTCCGTTCCCGAGCCCGCCACCCTGGGCCTGCTCGGTCTGGGTCTGCTCGGCCTGGGCTTCGCGCGTCGTCGCAAGGCCGCCTGAACCCGAGTCGTATCGCACGATATCCGGTTGTGACGAAAGCCCGGCTCCGGTCGGGCTTTTTTCATTTTCCCGGTTGTCCAACCTCACCATCATGCAAGGCATGTACCGATCATGACTTCCAAGCGCGCCACCGCTTCCCCGCCCTGGCTGAAGCGCCACTCTCCCAAACTCCTGATTGCCCTGGTTGCCGCGGCGGTGGCGATTGGGGGCGGCTATGCCGTGAGCAGGAAATCACCCGAGGACCATCTCGCCCACGCGAAAGCGCTGCAGGCGAACGGGGATGCGAAGGGGGCGATGATCGAGATCAAGTCCGCGCTGCAACTCGCGCCCAACGATCCGGCGGTCCGTTATCTGCTGGGACAGGCGCACTACACCAGCGGCGATTACGTCAGCGCCGAGAAGGAATTGCAAAAGGCGATCGAGCTTGGCCGCGACGCCGATGAGGCCCGACTGCTGCTGGCGCGCGCGCTGATCGCCATGAACCGGCCCGAGCGCGTGATCGAGCATATCCAACTGAGCGACACCGCCCCGGCCAGTGCCCAGGCCCGCTATCTGGCCCTGAAAGCCAAGGCCCGGTTCATCCAGGGCGATGCCGCCGCCGCCCGGGAAAGCCTGGAGGAAGCGGACAAGCGCGCGCCCGGCCACCCCGAGACGCTGTTCGCCCACGCGCAGATCCAGCAGGCGCTGGGCGACGCCTCCGGCGCGCTCGCGCGGCTGGAGCAGGCGCTTGCCAAGGCGCCGGAGGTCGCGGAGTACTGGGTGACCAAGGGTGAACTGCTCAGTGCCCTGGGCCGGAAGGCGGCGGCGCTGGCGGCCTACGACAAGGCGCTGTCGCTCGCGCCGCTCAACGTCCCGGCGCGCTTGGCCGTGATCCAGGGCAACATCGATGCCGGCGACCTGGGCCAGGCCGAGGCGGGCCTCAAGATCCTGCGGGCGGCCGCGCCCCATCATCTCATCGGCATGTATCTGGAGGCCCTGCTGGACTTTCGCCGGCAGCGCTATCAGGACGCCTACGCCAGGTTGCAGCCGGTATTGCGGGGCGCGCCGGATGCCAGGCAGGCCCGCCTGCTTGCCGGGGCGGTAAGCTCGGTTCTGGGAAAGCAGGAGGAAGCCCTCAACCACCTCAACCAGGTGCTGCAAGGCGACCCGGGCAACGCACTGGCGAACAAGCTGGTGGCCACGACCCTGCTGCGCCTGGGCCAGACCGACAAGGCCAAGGCCGTCGTCGACGCCATCGACAGCGATGCCGACGACCCCGGACTGTCCATGCTGCGTGGCCAGGTGGCACTGCGCAGTGGCGACTATGCCGGAGCCCGCGCGCAACTGACGAAAGCGGTCAGCCAGGGCGCCCGCGACCCCGGGGTATTCCTCGATCTCGCCAGCAGCGAGGAACGGCTGGGCGATACCTCGGCCATGCTCGACGCCCTCAGCAAGGCGGCGGCGCTGGACAAATCGTCCACCGGCGCCGACATGCTGCTGATCAACGCCCATCTCAAGGACAGACGCTACGACGAGGCCTTCAAGGTGGCGGATGGACTCGCCAGAAAGCAGGTCAGCCCCGCGCTCCCGCACAACGTGCGCGGCGTGATCCACAGCGCCCGGCGGGATTTCGGACAGGCGCGCGCCAGCTTCGAGAAGGCGCTGGAGATCGATCCCCAATTCCTCGACGCCGCCAACAACCTCGCCTACCTCGACATCCAGGCCGGGGACTTCAAGTCCGCGCGCGCCCGCTTCGAGCAGGTGCTCAAGCATGCTCCCAACGACAGCCGCGCCTGGCTCGCGCTGGCCAAGATCGCGACCGTGCAGCGGGACGAGGCGGGGGTGCGCGAGTATCTGGAGAAAGCGAAGCGCGCCGACACGAAGAACGTGGATGCGCGGCAACTGCTGGTGCGCTACTGGCTGGGCAAGAACAACACCGGCTTTGCCTTGCAGGAAGCCAGGGAGGCTCTGGCGGCCACGGGCGAACCCGGCTTCCACGAACTGATCGGCCTGGCCCTGGCGCAACAGGGTGACAAGCCCGGCGCGCTGGAGGCGTTCGAGCGCTGGGCACACGACAAGCCGGACTCCGCCCAGGCGCTGACCCGTCTGGGTCAGGCGCAGGCGCTGTTGGGCAGGCGCAAGGAGGCGCTGCGCGCGCTGGACCGGGCCATCGCGCTGCAACCCGAGCATTTCGCCGCACTCGCCTCCAAGATGAGCATCCTCGCCGAGGATGGCCGCCCGAACGAATCGATCAAACTCGCGCAGACCCTGCAGAGCCGTTACCCGAACCAGGTGATCGGCTATATCGGGGAAGCGGATGCGCTGGCCGCGCGCAAGCAGTGGCTCGACGCCGCCCGGCTTTACGCGCGATCAGCGCGCATGGCCGACAGCAACCGTCTGCTCGCCAGGGCCGCGCAGACCTACGCCTCGGCGGGCGCGGCGGCGGAGGCCATCGCGGCCCTGCGGCAGTGGCTGGAGACGCATCCGAAGGACCGGGCGATCCGCCGTGAACTGGCCATGGCCCATGAGAAGGCCGGGCAGCGCCGCGAGGCCATCGAACACTACCGGCTGCTGCTGCAAGCCGACCCCAAGGACTTGATCGCCGGAAACAACCTGGCCCTGCTGCTGTTCGCCGAGCAGGACCCGGGCGCCGTGGCCGCCGCCGAGCAGGCCTACAGGCTGAAGCCGGACAGCCCCCACGTGCAGGACACGCTGGGCTGGATCCTGGTGCACTCCGGACAGGGGCCGCGCGGCATCAAGCTGATCAAACAGGCCTTCGACGCGATGCCGGAGTCGCTGGAACTGCACTGGCATTACGCGGCCGGCCTGGCGGCCATGGGCGAGCCCGCCCTGGCGCGCTTCGAACTGGATCGCCTGCTCAGTCGCGACAAGCGGTTTCCCCAGGAGTCGGAGGCCAGGCGGCTGATGGCCAGCCTGAAGCGGTAACCCCCGCGGGCGCGCGGCGGCCTCAGAACAAGGGGTTGTCCCCCTCCTGCCAGGTAAAACCGTTCTTTTTCGGTTTGCCATGGTGGGCGGGCGGCGGCGGCGCCCTCGGCGGCGGCGGCGGATCGGGCTTGTCCATCTGTGGCGGCGGTGGCGCCGGTGGCGGCTCTTCGCTGAGCGCGGGCGTCTTCGGCGCCGGTCTGGCCGCGGGTTTCACGGTGATCACCTTGGGTTTGGGCGGCGTCGCCTTGCCGGCTTCAGCCGCTGGCGACACCGGCGCCGCCGTCCCCGGCGGGGGCAGCGCTTCCAGGCGGGGAGGGGCGCCGCTCGGCGCATCCACCTCGCTGTCGAAACCGAGCACCAGCTCCTGCCAGGAGGGTTCCGGCTTCTCCGCGCCCAGCACCAGGCCGCGCAGCGCCGGCTCCATATCCTTCACGATCTGCACCGCGATGGCGCTGGTGAAGTGATAGTCCGCCGCCGCTTCGCCCGGCACAAAGACCGTCATCACGCCGAAGAAACGCGGCCCAAGGTAGAAGGCGAAGGTGGCCGTGCGGTTCATCACCTTGGATTCGAGCACCTGGCCGCTGGCGGAATAGACCTCCAGCCGATGGTCGCCGGTACCGGTCTTGCCCCCGATCGGCAGGAAGGTGCCATCCTCCAGGGCAAAGGCGCCGCGCAGGCGGCGCGCGGTCCCGTCCTGCACCACATTGGCCAGCGCCTTCTTGATCACCTGGCCCACTTCCACCGGGAAGATCCGCTGCGCCTGCGGGCGCTTGCGCTTGAGAATGGTGTGGTAGGGCGTGCCTGCCGCGAACTCCACGCGTGTCAGGGTGACCGGCGGCAACTTGAGCCCCTCGTTGCTGATCACGCCCATCAATTCGGCCAGCGCGGCGGGACGATCGGCGGAGGAACCGATGGCGGTGGCGTAGGACGGCACCAGACTGCCGAAGGGGTAGCCCAGGCGGCGCCAGCGCTTGTGGATTTCCTGGAAGGCTTCGATCTCCAGTAGCGAGAGGATGCGGATGTCCTGGGCGTTCTTGCGGCTGGTCTTGAGCAGCCAGCCGTAGACCTCGATCCGCTCATCTTCGCTGGCCTTGACGATCTCGCTCCAGTCAGCGCCGGGATGGGCGCGCAGATAGGCGACCAGCCAGAGCTCCAGGGGATGGATCTGGGAGATGTAGCCACGATCGGCCAGATTGAATTTGTCCGGCCCGTAGGTTTCGAACAGATACTCGAAGTCGCCCTCACCGAGACCGGCTGGGTTGCTCAGTCGCGTCTTGAGGAATTCGGTGAAGGCGCCGACATCGGCCTTCGGCTCCAGGTAGCGATACACCGCGGCCAGGCGTTTGGGGTTGGCGGTGAGGTGGTTGAGCAGGGACTCGGCCGCCTGTTCCGGCTTCAAGCCCTTGTATTTCTTGTTGAAACGCGCGAGGTAGGCCCGGCCTTCCTTGTCCGCGAACTGCTTCAGGTAGACGTCGCGGCGCGGGTCGTCGGGATCGGCCAGGATCTGCGCCGCGCCCTTGGGGTCGCGGTACATGAAGTGCCGCACCAGGTCGCGCATCAAGCGGATGAAGGGCAGATTCACGGAATTACGCGTGGCCTCCCACAAATCCATCACCTTGCCGTTGTCGGCACTGTGGAAGTTGGAGAAGTAGTGGACACCGCCGCCGGTATAGAAGGCTTCCGCCGGACTGGCCGAATAGCTCCTGGACATCGCCGCCTCCAGCATCGCCGTGAGCGATTTGTCCTCGGCGCGCAGCAGGTAGTCACGCACCCATTGCAGCAGCAGATCCTTGTCCGCAACCTTCAACTTGAGCAGTTCGGCGCGGCTGGCACCGGCGTACTGGTCATGCAGCTCGGTGACCAGATGCAGGTAGGTCAGCAGGGTGCGCAGCTTGGCGGAGGAGCCCATGTCCAGCTTGGCGCCCTTGTTGATGTCGAAGGGCTGGTTGAGGTTGTCCGCCTGCACCCGCAGCATCGCGCCATCCTCGGTGTTCTCGTGGAGGGTGAAGCTGTAGATGGGCTTGGTCAGATCGTTTTCCGGCGACAACAGATACGGCCCATAGAGGCCGGCGGCTTCGACCACGACCGGATCCGAGAGCCGGCGCAGGAAGTCCGAGACGCTGCGCTGGGTGGCGGCGTGGAGCGTTGCATTGGCCTTCAGGTCGAGACGGTCGAGGTCATACAGGCGCGGCACGCCTAGATCGCCCGCGAGTTCCACCCGCAAGGTGCTGGCGGCCTTGTTCTCGGCGAAGACACCCGGGGCGCGCTTGCGGCCACCGGCATTGAAAGCGATCCTTTCGCGCAGGGCGAGATCGCGAAACGCCGGGGTGATGACCTTCGCCTCGGCCAGCAGGCGCAGGTGCGTATCGGCGTAGGCGTTGAGGGACTTCCGTCCGGAGAGCAGGTGATAGGAGGGCTTGCGCTGCGAGATCAACAGGCTTAGCACATGCTTGTAGGCACGCGCGGCCGCCGGCGTGTTCGCCGGCTTCATCAGCAGCTTGTTGACCTCGGCGAAATCCAGGTTGAACCAGCCTTCGAGGCCCTCGCCGATACCGTTCACCTCACCGAACCCCGGCGCGGCGGACAGCGGCACGGTGTTGAGGTAATCGAGCACGATGCGGCGGCGGCTGGCGCGGGTGTCCTCGCCATCGAGATAGGCGCGCAAGGACGCGGAAGCCATCTGGGTAAGCTTGTCCGCCGCGGTCATGGTGAGGCCGTCGGGCGAATGACGGTATTTCTCGATCTGGGTGGCGAGGGTGGAGCCGCCGGGAACGTTGCGCGACGGATCGATGGTCTGGATGGCCTTCTCCAGCACCGCCTGGGCGAGGCGGTCCCATTCCACGGCGGGATTGCGCTCGGGGTGGTTGGGATCGAGCAGTTCCCGGTTCTCGA
>CAZONS010000182.1:0-1591 GCA_964581195.1 uncultured Thiobacillus sp.
GGTGCGGCGGGCGGCGGCGTCGAGCAGCACATAGGCGCTGTCCTGCTCCAGGCTGAGGCCGCCGATGTGGGGCAGGGCGGCCTGCTGGGTGTGTTTCGCATACTCCAGCAACAGGCCCGCGGCGGCCTGCAGGGCCGGCTGATCCTCGATGCCGAAGGCGGCGAGATCGTTGACGCCGAATTGCTCCAGCAGCAGCCGGCGGCCGCGTTCGGCGTCGAACTGCCAATCCGGACGGCGGCTGAGGGCCACCTTCAGGTTGCCCAGCTCCGCATGCGCGAAGTTTTCCGGCAACAGGATTTCCGAGGGATTGAGGCGGGTCAGCTCGGCGCCGAGGCGGTCATGCGCGACAAGCTTGGCGGCGAAACGGCCGCTGGACAGGGTCAGCCAGGCCAGGGCGAGGGCCTGCCGGGTGGGGGCGATCGCCAGCATCACCGCGTCGCGGCGGTCGTCGAGCAGGGCTTCGTCGGTCACCGTCCCGGGCGTGACGATGCGCACCACGCGGCGTTCCACCGGCCCCTTCGAAGTCTTCGGGTCGCCGATCTGCTCGCAGATCGCCACCGACTCGCCCAGCCGCGACAGCTTCGCCAGATACTGCTCCGCGGCGTGATAGGGCACCCCCGCCATCTTGATCGGCTGCCCCGCCGAAGCGCCGCGCGTGGTCAGGGTGATGTCGAGCAGGCGGGCGGCGCGCTCGGCGTCGTCATGAAACAGCTCGTAGAAATCCCCCATGCGGTAGAACAGCAGCATGTCGGGGTGGTCGGCCTTGATGCGGAAGTACTGCTGCATCATGGGGGTGTGTTGGGGGAGATCGTTCGTGGTCATGTAGTTTGGAATTGTGTAGGTCGGGTTAGCGGCTTCATCGCGTCATCGTCCCCGCGGGGGGAACCCGACGCGCGGGGTGTGTCGGGTTACGCTGCGCTAACAGTATCTACGTCTGGTGGCGCTGCGCTCATACCCTCCACGCTTCGGTTAGTGCTTCCGCCTGCTTCAGCACCACATTGGTGGCGAAGCGAGCCTTGATGTCGTCCTTCAACAGACGTTCCAGCAATTCCACCGCCAGGTTGCGGTGTTCCATGTGCTTCACGTCATCCAGGAACTCGTCGGTGAGGATGCCGATGTAATCCACCACCAGTCCACCGGGTGCGATGTCGGGACCGAAAACGCGCTCATAGCCCAGTTCCTCGAACCAGTCGAGGGTGGCTTGTTCCGCCATGTTTTCGTCGATGAGGGTCATGTATCCAACTTCCCGGCGGTGTAAGCCTGCCTTGGATCATTCGGCGTTTCCGGATACAGCGGACGCAACCGTCCAGCCTTCATCAGTCGGGGCAAGACCTTGATGCGAAGATAGTCCTCGCTGCGATTCACGATGGCCGCGAGCAGGCGCAAGCCAAGAGCGCGCCCCTCGCACAGGCGCACCACCACCGCATCCATTTCACTGGAACCGAGCCAGAGCTTGCGTCGGGGTTTGAAGGCAATGGACTCCAGAGCCTCCCGCAATTCATCAGGTAAGGACTCCACGATCAAGTAAGCCGGCAGCTCCGTACCTTTCTCGGGCAGCTCCGAACCTTTCTCGGGCAGCTCCGAACCTTTC
>CAZONS010000182.1:1691-7231 GCA_964581195.1 uncultured Thiobacillus sp.
CTCCGTACCTTTCTCGGGCAGCTCCGAACCTTTCTCGGGCAGCTCCGAACCTTTCTCGGGCAGCTCCGAACCTTTCCTCAAGGGCAATGCAAACGTCACCACCACCGCCCCAAAGCGCACCGACACGCGCGGCGGCTCCAATCCCGCTTCCCGCATCAGGCGGGCCACTTTCAACGTCCCCCGCCCCCAGGTTTCGATGATGCCGCGCCGGTGGAAGGCGCGGGCGATCATCGGGTTCCAGGGCCGGGATTCGTGCTCCCGAAACAGGGCCTCCGGCGTCAGGCCGAAATGCAGATCGCCGATGGAAATGATCTCCAGCCGGTCGTCATACAGCGCCACGCTCACCGCGCCGCCGCCGATGGCGTAATCCCGATGCACGAAGGCATTGGCCAGGGTCTCGCGCAACGCCTCCACCGGCAGCAGAGGCGTATCTACCCGCGCCATCTGTCCAGGGATGATGCGTCCGGCGATGGGCAGGGATTCGTTCAGGAAGCGTTCGGCCCGGCGCATCAGGGCGAAGGCGTTGCCGTAGAACTGCCGGTTATCGAGAAACTCATCCCGGTCCACGCCCTTGAAGCGCGCCACCTTGAGCAGCAACTGCGGAAAATCCGGCAACTGATCCTCGTCCTTGCAGAACAGCACCACCGCCGCCCGCGACAGGCGGTCACCTTTAACCAGCAAGCTAAGCCCGCGCAGAATTTCCAACGGCTCGCGGGTGCCGGGGTCGTCGAGGCGCCCCCGGCGAATGGCCTCCTCCAAAGTCAGCACCATTTCCCGCGTATCCAGCCGGGACACGTCCCAGCCATTGGCGGGTTGGTTCTCCCAGCGCTCCACCGCGTGCATTTCTTCCATCAGCAGCCGCTGGTAAGTCTCGCGCGGCATGACTCGGGTGGTGTTCAGCACCCGCTCATAGGCCACCCCGCGAAACGCCACCGGCGCCCGCGCGGACCGCTCCACGCTCACCGCCAACACCTCGCGTCCATCCGAAACGGCTACCCGCTCCACCCTGGGAAACAACGGCGGCTCGAAGTTCTGGAATTCCTGCGCCAATTCCTCCTGCGTGCGGTCGGTGACGATCTGGCCGACCACCTTGCCCGCCGGCGTCACGCCGAACAGCAGGCGCCCGCCCTGACCGTTGGCGAAGGCGCACAGCGTGCGGCAGGCGCGATCCTTCTCGGCGGTGGATTTCTTGAATTCCAGGGTGAGGGATTCCGCTTGGGCGGCGAGGGCGCGCAGGTCGTCGAGCGTGGTCACGCTATGGTCTCCGGGATGCGCAGCTTGCCGGACATCAGGCGGGGGAGGAGGGTGTCGCGGAGGGTGGCGAGCGTCTTTGCCTCATTGTCATTCGCGGCGATCCTGGCCTGAATGGGCTCGACAATGGCAGTGAAAGAACAGGCTATTTCTTCGCTTGGCACATACACCGGAAATTGGGCAAGCCTGGAAATTTCCACGCGCTGACCTCCGCTCGTCCCGACCATTGCCTGGATTGCGAACTGACGGAATGCATTGTGACGACACAGTAAATAGGCCCAATAACCTGGAAGAGGCGGTTTGGGGCGAAGGACGATGTATTCCGTGGAGCCCCAGCCGATTTCATCCTCATCCAGAAAGTCCACAAAGGCGGTTTTGCCGTTTTCCAGGTAGGGTGTAATCCGCGCTAGCAAGGTGTCGCCATTCATGAATTTGGTGCCGGAACTAAATGCCCGTGACACTGGGGCTTCGGTGCGGTGCCCCTGAGTGGGGATGGCAGCCATTTCCAGATAAGGCGCTACGTTTCCTTTGCTTAGACGGCGAGTTGGGTTGATTTCACAGGCTTGGTCCAATCGCATGGATTCCCACCCCTTCGGAATTTCCCCCAACGGCGAATCCTCAAACTCGCTCGGAAACAGGTCGGCGACTTCGGGCGGGATGCCTTCGGGGTCGCGGCCCTCGGCCTTGGCCCGCACGGGGTTGAAATCCACGAACCACGACTTGAACAGGGCTTGGGCGATGGCTTCGAGGGTGGCGTTGGTATGACGCAGGAGGAGCAGTCTCTCGTCGATAGCCTCACCAAAATCAGCTATTGACTCCTGTTCCTCTGGGCGTGGAATACGGACAGGAAACGATAACAAGGCATCAGTATTAAGACGACCGGTTCCATGCCCAGCGGAGTCCACCAGTTCATGCAGTCGGTCGTGATTGCCAGTAAGCAGGTATGGAAGAAAGCGCGCAGAGATACCGTTCTTCGGCAGAACAGCCTTTACGTCTTGGTTAAAAGTTGCTGGCTTCTTTGTTAGGCAAATGGGAACACGCTTGTGCAACGTCATACCCCTTACCAACAACAGGACCGTTCCAGGGGGAACCAGTCGAGAAGCGACGTCTACCCCCGCTGGGGTCAGATGGTCTTCGGTATCCTCAACCCAGAAATCGCCCATGTCTTTAGCTGACACCCAAGGCGTTATGCCACCCCAATAAGCAGCATTTTCCTTTGAAGGAGTGTTGCCCGATATGAGAGAAACGAATTCACCAAGCGGTCTAGCATGTGCTTCCGTCTGGATTATTCGGTTCTGTACTACCACCTTGTCCCGCTCAATGATCTTGCGGAACGACTCGCTGGTTGTCGCCCAATCCACGACATCCACCTTCCAAGGCAAATCCGACTCGGAAAAGTCCTCCGCCAGCGCGCCCAGGACACGAAAATCCAGCGGCTTGACCGACACAATGCACAGGTCGAGGTCGGAGTAGTCCTTGGCTGTCCACTTGGCGCGCGAGCCGAACGCCCACACCTCGTATTGCGGCACATGTTTTTGCAGGATGGCCTGCACGATTTGCAAGTGATCCGGGCGGACGTCAAGCAGCATGTCGGCGCAAACGCTCCAGCAAGTCCCGTGCGTCTGGAAGGAATGAAGGAATATGGGCAAACACTTGTTCCGCAATCACGGAATCGTAGGTATGCGAAGTGCGGTTGCGGGCGGCCAGATGGCTCATCCAGGCTTCGGCATCGGCAATCAGGCCGAATTTTGCGGCTTCCCTGATGGTGTCTTTCCTGGCATTGGCTTCTTCAAGCAGGAAAACATCCTTCAGCACACGAATCATGAGTTGGCGGGAGACATCCATGGCGATTTCAAACCGTTGAATCACGCCGTCACGCACCGTGAGCAGATGCGGATATTGCTCGTGTTCGCTCAATCCCTGTTCCAGCGCGGCTATGGCGAGTTCCAGCGCCTTGAAGCTCAATTTATCAGTCATTGCCATTGTTCCTTCTGTCCAGTCTTGCCCGGAATTCACGCCGCTTTCCCGAGTATCAGCGCCACCACGGCGTCACGCACCCGGAGAAACGGGGGCTCCTGCAGGGTTCCGGCCAGGGCTGAGAACAGGCTTTCGTTGGCGGTAAAGAGTTTGCCAGGCCGGGCGAAACTGGTGCGTTGCAATCCGCCGCCGCTGAAGGCCGCTTCGCTGAGTTCGATGGCGTGGGCGTCGGAGTAGGGGTTGCTGGTGATCTGGCGGAGTATCCAGTCGTTCCGGCCAACGTCGGCAAGTAACAACGCGGGCCGGAACTTGTGCGCGGAAAGGTTGGAAAACGGGAATGGCAGGACGACTATTTGGCCGGCTGCAAATGCGCCCATGCGGCGTCCTCCTCGGGGTTGAGCCAGTCATCCGTCAGGGCGGGTTGCGCCAGCAGGGCCGTTTCATTCAACGGCCAGGGCGGGTTCTTGATACTACCGGCCAAATCTTGCCAATCCTTGGTTTCAGCCGTTATCTCTGGCGTGGGCATGGTAAAGGTCACCAGTACGCGGCGTGACTGATTCGCCAGGCGTGGGGGCGTTTCGAGAAACTGGAGATGGCCGTCGGGCTCCAGCAAGGCTTCATAGGTTTGCAACATGGTGTGGTCCTCTCATTGCTTGGTGCGCAGATAAACAATGTATTCGCCGTTCACGTCGATCGCCAGAAATTTGCCGTCACGCAGGGCGGCGATTTCCTCGTTCGTCACTTCAATGACCTGGCTCGACCAGCGCTTGCCGAAAATGGTGTCGCTTTTATCGGAGTCGATGGCTTCATCGACGATGGCTTTGACCGGCTCGGAATCCATGATGCTCATAGCGAATACCCCAATCGTCCTAGCCGCTCCCGTATCACTGCATCCAGTTCCCGCTCCTTCGCCATTTGTTCCGCCAGCTTGGCGGTGAGCAGTTCCATCTTCTCGGCAAAGGCTTCGTCGTCGTCTTCGATTTCTTCCGCCCCCACGTATCTACCCGGGGTGAGCACGTAACCGTGTTCGACAATCTCGGCACGCTTCACGGAACGGCAGAAGCCGGGGATGTCGGCGTAGGTCGGGTTGACGCGGCGTAACCCGACATCCTCCGCACCCGATGCCTGTCGGGTTACGCCCGTTGGGCTAACCCGACCTACGGTTTCCCCATCCTGCCGCCATGCATGAACAGCGGTGCCGATCTTCTGGATGTCCTCGTCATCGAAAACCCGGTTCACCCGTGATTCCATGCGGCCCAGTTTGCGGGCGTCGATGAACAGGAATTCACCTTTGCGGTTGCGCCCGTTCTTGGTCTTGTCCTTGGTCAGGAACCACAGGCAGGCGGGAATCTGGGTGTTGAAGAAGAGTTGTGGGGGGAGGGCGATCATCACTTCCACCACATCCCCTTCCACCATGGCTTTGCGGATGGCGCCCTCGTTGTTCTGGTTGGAGGACATGGAGCCATTGGCCAGCACGACACCCGCCATGCCTGACGGTTTCAGATGCCAAAGAATGTGTTGTAGCCAGCCGTAGTTGGCGTTGCCCGTGGGTGGGGTGCCGTAGACCCAACGGGGATCGGAGGCGAGTTTCTCGCCACCCCAATCGGAAATGTTGAACGGGGGGTTGGCGAGGATGAAATCGGCTCTGAGGTCGGGGTGTTGGTCGCGGTGGAAGGTGTCGGCGGGTTCCTTGCCGAGATTGGCTCCCATCCCTCGTATGGCAAGGTTCATCGCCACCAGCCGCCAGGTGGTGGGATTGGCTTCCTGTCCGTAGATGGAGATGTCACCCGCCTTGCCGCCGTGGCTTTCCACGAATTTTTCCGACTGGACGAACATGCCGCCGGAACCGCAGCAGGGGTCGTAGATGCGCCCCTTGTGAGGGGAGAGGACTTCCACCAACACCTTGACCACGGAAGCGGGGGTGTAGAACTGTCCGCCCTTCTTGCCTTCGGCGCTGGCGAACTGTCCAAGGAAATATTCGTAGACCTCGCCCAGGGTGTCCTTGGCTTTGTCCTTGGCTCCGAAGCCGATGGATGAAATCAGGTCGATCAGTTCGCCCAATCGGCCCGGTTCAAGTTGGGTACGGGCAAAGCGTTTGTCGAGGATGCCCTTCAGGCTGGCGTTGTCCTGCTCGATGGCGATGAGGGCGTCATCGATCCGTTTGCCGATGTCGGGTTGCTTGGCCTGGTTGCGGATGTTCTCCCAGCGCGCCGATTCAGGCACCCAGAAGACATTCGCCATGGTGTAGAAGTCGCGGTCTTCCAGGAGATGTTCGAACTGGCTGGCTTCGCCGACGAAAAGTTCGCTGTTCG